>JAFDHD010000001.1 GCA_019308995.1 Deltaproteobacteria bacterium
GAAATAAAGACCGTGTCCGGTCCGGTACAGATCAACCACATCGAACGTGAGCGGGCGGTAACCATTCAGGTCATTCCTCCTGAAAACCTGCCGCTCCAGACAGCCATGGAGATAATTGAGGAAAAGGTCGTCCGGCCCATTAAAAAAAGCGGGGAGCTGGGTGAGTTCCACCGCATCAAGCTGGCCGGGACGGCCGACAAACTGACTCAGACCCGGGAGGCCCTGACCTTTAATTTTATCCTGGCCCTCATCATCATCTACCTCCTCATGTCGGCCCTGTTCGGAAGCTTCATCTACCCGCTGGTCATCATGTTTTCCGTGCCTCTGGCCGCTGCTGGCGGGTTTCTCGGCCTGGCCGCGGTCAACGCCTTCATTTCCTTCCAGGCCCTGGACGTGCTGACCATGCTTGGCTTCGTCATCCTGATCGGCATCGTGGTCAATAACGCCATCCTCATCGTCCACCAGGCCCTCAACAACATAAGATATAACGGCCTGGCTTACCGCGAAGCCGTGTCCGAGTCGGTCCGGACGCGTCTCAGGCCCATCTTCATGAGCATGACCACCAGCGTCTTTGGGATGAGTCCGCTGGTCCTCTTCCCCGGGGCCGGGTCAGAGCTTTATCGAGGCCTGGGCAGCGTGGTCATCGGCGGCCTGATCGTCTCGACCGTCTTCACCATCTTCCTGGTGCCTTCTTTCTTCTCCCTGGTCCTAAGCATTCAAGGCAAACTGGGCTGGGGCCCCAAACCGGAAAAGAAATAATCGCTTAAAAAAGGCGCAAGCCCAAATCCCTTTGGGCTGCATGACCCGGAGAGGTCTCTTGTAGTCATGCCTGGAGATGATAAAAATTGTTTTTTAGCCACGATTTTGGTAAGGTGACTAAACTCACGGTTCTCCAATTCATCAAAAACAAGGGCCAAAGGCGGTAATTTGGAACGAAAGCCCTTAAGAACAGCTGTTCCTTAATTCATGATAGAAGGCAAGATACTTTAGGAAGGAGCGTAAATCATGCCAGAAAACGCACATTACAAACTTCCAGCACCGGACGCCTGCTACGTGGACCCCTCAGAAATGCCCGATTTCTTACGTCCTAAAATGCCGACCAACCGGCACGGTGTCAAAAGACAGACCGCTGAAGGGTTTATAATCCGGCAAAGCCATGTCAAGGATGGCAAAGTCGTAATTCCCCCGGGCGGCTTGATCTATATGGAGAACGGAGGCGAATATTTCGGACTCTTAAGGGGTAAACGAAATCATTGATCCGGCCGAAACTCGTGATTTTCTTATAAAAATGCTCGACCTCCATACCAACCGGCTTCAGGGCGGCCTCGGGCGGCATTTGTTGCATAACTGGCCCACGTCCTACTAATGGAATAATGATTGGCAAAATAACCTTCCGATCAATCCCTTTTTAGATGGGATAAAAAGAGAGATGGCTGCGCGTCGCTCGCAATGGCATTTTATTGATATTGTTATAAAATGCCACCCATAGGAGCGCCAGCCACAAAGCAATCCAGGGATTCCAACCAAAACGTATTTTTATCATTCGCTCTGATCTATGTCATGGCAAGCCCCTGACCCTGGCTCTGCACAGCAACACAAATATCCGGCTGCCTTGACTATGGAAAACGGAAAAGGTAGTATTCTTCCCTGTTATGGTTACAGATCAGCAGGAGGCGTCATTGATGTCAGTTCATCCCTTGGAAGAAATTCTCCATCCGCAATCAATTGCCGTGGTTGGAGCTTCGGGGAATCCCCATGTACCCGGTTACCAGTTTACCGCATGTCTGCTTAAATACGGCTTTCAAGGCAAGGTCTACCCGGTAAACCCCAAGCACTCCGAGATCGCCGGCCTCAAGGTCTACCCGGACATCCGGGAGATACCCGGCTCTGTTGACTACGTCATTTCGAGCGTTCCCGCGTCCCAGGTCTTGGGCCTGGTCAAGGACTGCGCCTCGAAGGGAGTCAAGGCGCTTCACCTTTTCACCGCCCGTTTCAGCGAAACCGGCCGTCAGGAGGCAACGGAGCTGGAGCAGCAAATACTCGAGGAGGCCAAAAAAGGCGGGATCCGCATCATCGGGCCGAACTGCATGGGCCTCTATTACCCGCGCCAAGGCATTTCCTTCAGTGACGCCATGCCCAAGGAATCCGGGCCGGTGGGATTGATATCGCAAAGCGGCCAGCTGGCCGAAGAACTTGGCCGGTATTCGGCCCTGAGGGCGGTCTATTTCAGCAAGGCTATCAGTTACGGGAACGCCCTTGATTTCAATGAGTGTGATTTTCTGGACTACTTTGCCCAGGACCCGGAGACAAAATTTATCCTGATGTACGTCGAAGGGATCCGGGATGGCGAAAGATTTATGAACGCCCTGCGCCAGGCCGCCTCGATCAAGCCCGTCGCGGTCCTTAAAGGCGGCCGGGGAATGTCAGGCACAAGAGCCGCTGCCTCACATACCGCCTCCCTGGCCGGCTCCCAGAAGATCTGGCCAACCCTTGTCACTCAGGCCGGAGCCGTTTCAGCCGCAAGCCCGGAGGAATTGATTGACCTGGCAGCGGCCTTTACCTTCCTGCCGCCCATTTCGAGCCTGAGAGTCGGGGTCGCCGGAGGGGGTGGGGGTGCGAGCGTTCTCGCGGCTGACCTCTGTGAAGAGGCAGGCCTGGATGTGATCCCCCTGCCCGCCGAGATCCGGGAGGAACTGAAAAGGAATGGCAGCGCCATCTGGGACTGGATTGGAAATCCCGTGGATATGTCCATCAGGGATCGAGCGGATTTTAATCCAGGCGTTATCATGGAAATGATGGCCAGAAATGATAACTTCGACCTCCTCATCGCCATCATGAGCGATCCCCACCATGAGCGCCAGAAAGGCCTCACCGCTGAATCTTATCTTGAGGGATTCAGGCTGGAAAAACAAAATCACAAGCCTGTCATGGCCGTGGTGCCTGATAAGGCCCTGGGGATTGATGAGTTTGACCACTGGAGCTGGAAGGTGATGTGTGAAGTCAGAACCAGGCTCCTCGAGGCCGGTATACCCTTTTATTCGACCATCGAGCGCGCCGCCACGGCGGCAAGAAAACTGGTGGAGTACTACCAGAGGCGAGGCTAGTCAAGACAGCTTTCCGCACAGGCAGGTGAGGTTTCACTCATTTGCCCTATTTCCCGCTTTTCTTGCTTTTTCAGTATAGGTGGGTATTTTGCAGTAAATAAACGCCCCCGATCAAGCCCGGGTCCCGGCGTCCCTTTACGCCGGTGCTTCCTTAACTCACGCATGACGCTCAGCCGAGCCACTCCCTTCTGCCAGCCGCGCTGTTCAGGATTTTGGTTCTTGACTTTCATTATGAAATATATATGATGCTAGTTAATCCTTGATAAGATGCGATAAAAAGATATGGAATCGGAACAGTTAGATCAATTTGAGTTATTAGTGCAAAAGGTGGACGCCCTGCTGGTTCGATGCCAGGAAGCAGCCAGGGCCAGGGAAGAACTCGAAACCCTTTTATCGAAGAAGGAAGAAGAGATAGAGGCGCTCAAGAAAAAGGCCTTGAGCTACGAACAGGAGAAGGCCCGGGTCCGGGCCAAAGTTGACGAGATATTGTCCCGCATCGCTCAATTCGAGACTGGATAGCTTCCAGGAAGAGACATGGCGTGAAACTGGTTAACGTCCGAATCCTCACTCAAGAATACCGCATCAAGAGCGATGCCTCTGAAGAGATGATTTTTCAGATTGCGGAGTACATAAACCGGCAGATGGAAAATTTCAAGTCGAGCTCATTTATAGGGACTCAGATTGACTTAGCGGTCATGGCCGCTTTCAAGGCGGCCAGCGACTACTTTCAGGCCACGGAGGAGTTAGAGCGCCTCCGGCACAAAGTCGAGTCAAATGCGGCCAGGCTGGTGGCGCGCATTGAAGGCCAATTGGCCGGGGAGTCACCCGGCCGGGAGGATAATGATCCAAGAGTAAAGTCTTGAAGATATATTGATGGTCCAGGTAGTCGAGGGCGATTTCCATCAGGCCCTGGTAATAAAGAAATGGTTCACAGCTTATGACATGGCGGGGTAAGATTTGGCGGCTCTTCATGAGTGACGGTCTTTAGCGTTAACTCAACCGGAACACCCTGTCTGTCTGCCGCAGCTTAATCGCCTGCTTAAAAGGGCCTCTCTCAGCCTGTCCATCACCTCCAGATTTTCATCCGGGCGTAATCTTGGCTTGACCGTTTTCAAAGGAAACGGCAGAGGTGATTTGCGATCAGAGGCAGGGACGTGACCTCCGACACCTCGGTACCGTAACAGGAGCTAGTTTAAAATGCTGTTATTTTCTATCACAATGTTTTTCATAGCCATCGCGGCTCTTCTTGTCGGGGCAGTTTTTGGAATTAAATGGCGCAAGCACACCACCGAGGCTCAGATCGGCTCCATCGAACAGCTTTCCCAGCGGATAATTGAGGAAGCCCAGAGAGAGGCTGCCAACCTCAAGAAGGAAGCCGCCCTCCAGAACAAGGATGCCCTCTATCAGATGAAACAGGAGCTCGAACGCGAGCTCAAGGACCGGCGGGCTGAACAGAACAAGCTGGAAAGACGGTTGATTCAGAAGGAAGAAAACCTGGACCGGAAAGCCGATCTGCTGAGCGAACGTGAAATAGACATCAATAAAAGGGTGAGCAGCCTCTCGCGCCAGGAAAAGACCATCAGCGGTAAAACGAAAGAACTTGACGAAACACTCGCCACGCAGAGGGAAACGCTGGAGCGAATAGCTGGCGTCTCTTCCGATCAGGCGAAAGATATGCTCCTCCGGAGCATGGAGGAAGAGGCGCGGTATGAAGCGGCCAAGATGCTCCGCCGCATTGAAACCGAGACCCGCGAGGTGGCGGACAAGAAGGCCAAAGAGATCTTATCCCTGGCCATCAAGCGGTTCGCCGGGGATCATGTCGCCGAACGCACGATCTCGGTGGTCAATCTGCCCGGCGAGGAAATGAAGGGCCGGATCATCGGTCGTGAAGGCCGAAATATTCGCGCCATCGAAGCCGCCACCGGGGTGGACCTCATTGTGGACGATACACCCGAGGCGGTCATTTTATCCTGCTTTAATCCGATCCGCCGCGAGGTCGCCCGGTTGTCCCTGGAGCGGCTCATCTCTGACGGCCGCATCCATCCGGCGCGCATAGAAGAAATCGTAACCAAAGTAAATGAAGAGATCGAAGTATCCATCCGCGAGGCTGGAGAACAGGCCGCTTTTGACGTCGGCGTGCATGGCATTCACCCCGAATTGATCAAGCTCCTCGGAAGACTTAAATACCGCTCCAGCTATGCTCAGAACGTGCTGCAGCACTCCCTTGAAGTGAGCTTTCTGTGCGGCGTCATGGCTGCGGAACTGGGCCTGAATGTAAAGCAGGCCAAGCGAGCCGGACTGCTGCACGATATCGGGAAGGCCGTGGACCATGAGGTCGAGGGTCCCCATGCCCAGATTGGAGCGGACCTGGCCAAACGTTACGGGGAGGCCGATAACGTTATTCATGCCATCCGGGCACACCACGAGGATATCCTTCCGGAGAGCGTGCTCGCAGTGCTGGTTCAGGCGGCCGACACCCTGTCCGGCGCCCGGCCGGGCGCCCGGCGCGAGATGCTGGAGACCTATGTCAAACGCCTGGAAGACCTGGAAAAAATCGCCTCCTCCTTCAATGGAATTTCCAAGTCCTACGCCATCCAGGCGGGCCGGGAGATACGGATCATCGTGGACAGCGAGCAGGTGAACGATTCGAACTCAGCGCTCCTCTGTAATGATATCTGCCGCAAGATCGAGAAGGAGCTGTCTTATCCCGGCCAGATTCGAGTGACCGTCATCCGTGAAACGCGTTCCGTGGATTATGCTAAATAGGCTGCTTCCTCCTTTGCCAATCCACCGAACCGCGCCCTGAAAATGAAGGGCCAGACCTTCGGCCCGGAAGCCCGATTCTTCCGGGGCCATGGCTGCTGATTCGTATACCTCCCCCCGGGCTGATGTTAATTGACGATTGATGTTTTATATGCTAAATATATACAAATTTGTAGAATGTTTCTGTTTAAATCTGCTTGATGAGCCCACATTTTTGGTCGCAGACGGTGGAACAGGTAACTGAACAACAGGATTCACTGGAAGCCCGGGTTATCAAGACCCTGACCTTGATGGATCAGGACTTGCCGACTATTCCGGTGGTCTTGAGCCAGATCATGCACATGACGGCCTCGGATGACTCCTCGGTCCGGGATTTAATCAATGTTCTGAATCAGGATCAGGCCCTAACGGCGCGCATCCTCAGGGTGGCGAACTCGGCTTATTACGGTCTCAGGGAAAAAGCCACGACCATTGAACGGGCGGTGGTGATCCTGGGTTTTGACATGGTCCGGAGTCTGGCCGTCGGCGCCTCCTTTATTCATTACTTCTCCCCTAAAAATCAGTATGAAAATTTTGACCTCAACGCCTTCTGGGCTCACACGACCGCGGTCGGCGTTTTTGCTGAAGCCATCGCGCAGGACCTGGGGGGGATTGACCCCGGCTATGCCTTTACGGCCGGGATACTTCACGATATCGGCAAGCTGGTTATGCTGATTTACTTCGAGGAGGAGTTCAGCCAGGTGCTCGCCCGGGTGGCCGAACACAGACTGGATTTCTACGAGGCCGAGACGCTCGACTTCGGTTTGAACCACGCCTCAGTGGGAGGGACATTACTGAGACACTGGCATATCCCGGAGGTGCTGGCCTGGGCCATTGAGCACCACCACCAGCCCCTCATGGCCGAAAAAGGCCTGTCCCTGGCGGTATGCGTCAATCTGGCCGACTTTGCAGCCAGATACATCCAGATCGGTTCCAGCGGCAGCCCCTACCTCAAGCCCCCGTCCATAGAATTGCTCAAAAGCACAAACCTGACAGCCAAGGACTTCAAAAAAATACTTAAGCGGCTGACCAAGAAAAAGGACGACGTCTTCAAGCTGATCAGCGCTCTGGACTAGAAAACCGTAAAAAGACGCTCCAATTGAAAATTCCGGGATCGCTTCGCCCGGACATTTTATAACGATATCAAGGGCCCTTCATACCTTCCTGAATATTCGACGTGATTATTGCTGCTCCGGCGCCGGCGCCAGGCTTTCGAGCACCTGGCCGTGACTGTCCAGAATGAAGAGCTGGTAGTTGTATGGCTCGATGGTATTGATCACTTCAGCCGAACGCATGGCATGGATTTCGTATTTTCGCTCGGGCATTTTTTGCAGATACTGCAGGCAGGCCTGCCCGTCTTCCTGGCTGTTGAAAGCCGGAACGAAAAAGACGTCCTTTTCCTGTTCATGCTGGCCGAAAAGCCTTTCCAGCTCCCCGTCTTTTTCAATCACTATCCACAGCCATTCAGGCAGTTCCGTCGTCTCGCTCATGGGTATGCTCCTGATCTGGATCGTTTCCTTTCCCGGTGGCGGCTGGAAAGCGCAGGGGTCTGAAGCATGGTCTGAGTTGCCCGGGACTTCAGCAGGGAGAACCGGCTTCCTTCAGACGTTCGTCCAGCCAGATGAGAACCTTGTCAAACTCGGACTTGAACTCAGCCAGAGCCCGGCCCCGGTGGCTAACCCGACCTTTCTCAGCCGGGCTGAGCTCGGCCAGGGTCTTTTTAAGCGGCGGATAGAAAAAAATGGGATCATAACCAAAGCCATTGAAACCGTGCGGCTCGGTGGTCAATTCCCCGTCAATGCGGCCGGTCCAGGTTAAAGCCGGTCCGGCTGGCACGGCCAGGACCAGGGCGCAGACGAATGAGGCCCGGCGCTTCGTCTGACCCTCCATCTGCTCAAGAATCAAGGCGCATTTTCCCGCGTCCGTTGCCTTTTCACCCGCCCAGCGGGCCGAATGAACCCCGGGCGCCCCGCCCAGCGCCTCGATCATAAGGCCGGAATCATCGGCCAGGGTCGGGCGGCCAAGAATGCAGGCGTAATGGCTGGCCTTGAGAAAGGCATTCCCTTCAAAGGTGTCGGCATCTTCCACCGGAGCTGGCTTGGGGCCGAAATCGTCCAGGTTCATGATCCTGACAGGATAGTCTTGAAGAAGAGCCGAAATCTCCCTTATCTTGTTCTTGTTTTGGGTGGCTAAGACCAGGGTGACCTCTTGCATTATTTGGCCGGTTATTCTTCGTCTGGCAGATCGGTCTCGTGCTCGATCGAGCCCTGACGGCGCTCGGACTCGTTCTTGAGCTGAATAACGAGCTGATCCTTTTCCAGGGCCACCCCGACCTGATCGGCTAGGAGCGCCATATAAGTCTGGTCATCCTCATCAGGCTCGAATTCAAACTGGAAGTAAAACCTCAAGGCGCCCACGATACGGTTGGCTATCCGAACCGGAAACCCGCACATGGCCTCGATATTTTCTTCCGCCGCCTGATCAGGATACTGAATACGATCGTCTTCCGCTACGCGGCAGATGATGACCGGCTGGCCTGTCTCGACCTCCCCCAGACCCCGGTTGATAGAGATGGGACCTTTATTCAGATAGCGCTCGCTCAGGCCAAAGCCGCTGACGTCCATCATGGTGTTGCCTGCATTGTCAAGAAGCCATAAGACGCAGCCCCTGGCATAAGCGCCTCTGGCGGCGCTTTCGACAAGGTTCTGGAGAACCTCATCCAGGGTCTGGGAGGAATGCATGCTGTGAATTGAATGAAGAACCGCGTGAAAGGAGGAGAAATAGAAACTTTTTTTCAGAGCCTGCCCGGCCAGCTTGGCCAGGTTTTCAAAGATCGCCAGCCGATCCAGGTCTGGCTCGTTGGTTTGATCGAAATAAAGCCTTAAGGCGCCAACCAGCATGTTCCCCGCCTGCAGAGGCAGTCCGATGATACTCTTGATTCCCTCCTGGGCGGCCTCCTCTTTATACTGTATCCGTTCGTCCTGGGTGGCGTTGAGGATGACGACCGGCTCCCGCTGCAAGGTTTCTCCCAGACTCTTGTCCGCGGCCAGGGGACCCTTATCCAGATAAGACTGACTCAGCCCGCAGGCGGCAGAACTCTTTAACGCTTTCGTGCCATGATCATACAGCATCAGGCTGGCCCCCTGGGCCTCGAAGAGCTGAGCCGCATTTTCAACAATAGCCTCCGAGGTCCTCATGACGCTGAGCGAACCGTGAATTTCAGTTAACGCCTTGATAAATTTTTTAAAAAATTCCTGATCCAGCATTATACATCAATTCCCTCTCTCAGCCGGATATCGCTCTCCTTTGGGATGATTCAGCCAGACGCCCCACCTTCTCAAATATTTTTGGCCTGGTTAAGACGCAGCGACTCCCCGGTTTCATGGCCTGAATTATATGAAAGAATACCTCTAAAACGATGTAGTTTCAATGAAAATTATCATTATTTCAGAAGGCGGCCGGTTGGCCAACCAGGATTATTTGGAAGACGGGGCACTCAGAGCGGGACCGAGTTTCAGTCGGGGTTGGATTGCCGGCCCGGTCAGGTTGAAGTTAATCCTGGTCCTCAAACGGTTGGCAGGACCGAGGAGCGCCGAACCGGACAGGATCAGGACCGGTTCCTTCAGGTTAATGATTCGTCCGGCCAGCTTGATATTGATCTCCGGGTTTTTCAAAGCCAGGTTTTTGATAGTGACCTGGTCGCGCCCCAGGCTGAAATCCAGGTCTAAAAGATCAAAATCCAGGCTCAGGCTGGGTAAATCAGGCAGGGGCCGCCCGGTAAAACGGCCCGGCCCCAGGCTCATCCTGCCTGAGCCGTGATGCGGAAAGACCTGGCCCTGGCCGCAGGCAACAAGCCGGCCTCGCAGCGTACCGCTCACGACGCCCGACTGGCCTGGACCGCGCAGGCTGAATCCAGGAATTTCTATCTCGCTGAAGCTGAGGCAGAATTGCTGGGAGCCAAAAAGCTGGTATTCAAACCGGCCCTTGACCCGGCCTTCCCATGCCTCTGCCTCGATCAGGCCGCATATGCGGCCGATCAGGAGTCGTGTCGGCTTCAGTCGCAGCCTGACCCGGTTCGATTTGAAAACCCAGAGGGTTTCGCTGGAGTCGGCCAGCCCGATGTTCAGCTCGTTCAGGTTGAGAGAAAACGGGAATCCGGCCCGCGGCGCAGACAGCTCCAGGCGCAGGGGAGCCGAGGCCTCGATGCGGTTTTTCAATAAATCGGCGGCCGCCTCATACGGGAATTCAAAAAAGGCTGCTATGAGCGCCAGAGCCAGGATGTAGCCCGCCACGAGCAGGGCGAGAAGGAATTTCAGCCACCTTGAGGTCATTAGCTGGACCCTGGAGTCGCCACGCGCAGGGTCACGTCGAGTTCGGTCGGGGAGAGGTAACGAGGCCGAATCCGGAGGTTGTTGATAAAGAGCACCTTATCGCTGGTTTCAATGCTATACAAAAAGCGGACCAGCTCTTCCAGTCCGATGCCAGCCAGCCGGACCTCGAACTCGGCCATAGCCGCGCCTTCATCCACGGTCGAGGCCATCGGGGTCATTGATTCGATGTTTCCGCCTAAACCGGCCTGCCGAGCCAGGGTTTCCAGGTAGCTGAAAGGAGCGAAGTCTTTCCCCCGCGTTTCGACCCTGTTCCGCAGCCGGGCCTGCCTGCTGGCCAGAGTCTCATACTCGGCCGCCAGGACGCGCATCTCTGTCAGGTCCTTTTCCAGGCGGCTGGTAATCGCCTTGAGCCGGTCCCGCCGTGCGGCCAGGGGGGCGAGAAGAAAAAAGTAGACTCCCAGGCCCAGGATGATGACAAGTCCGGCGGAGATGACAGCGATTTCCCTCTGATTGAGCCTCATTCGGTTTGCCTTTTCAGGGAAAGTTTAAAGGTTAACTTTCGAGTGACCGGGTCCATCCGGGCCCCGCCCACCGTAACCTCGCTGAAAAAAGGCAGGCGGGTTAGCTCGTTTTTCAGGCGGTCAATATCCTCAAAACTTCCGCCTTCTCCCTGCAGTTCAAGGTTCTGCGGGGTCAGGGAGAGGTCCAGGATGCGGAGGCCTTCTCGGCTCCGGGCGATACGGCTAACTTCCAGGATCAGGCCCAGAACCCGCCTTTGTTCAGAGGCAAGCCCGGTGACACCGGAGCGGGTCTGTTCCACCTTCTGGCGGAGTTGAGCCAGGGGAGAGACCACCCGGGTCGTCTCAGGGGAAACTTCCTTAAAAACCCGGGTAATTTCAGACTTGACCGCATGATAACGCTGGTTTTGATGGCGGTAGTCCAGCAGCAGGGCGCCCGAGGCGAAGAAGCCCGCCAGGACCAGGCCGCCGGCCATGACGGCCAGGGAAGCACGGTAACGGGACAGGGCCTGCTGCGGCGCCAGCTCTCCCTGACGAAGGTTGGGCCGGGACCTGGCAGACAGGCCCAGGATGGCCAGGCCCGCCGCAGAGGCAAGTTCCGGGGTCAGGCCCAGAGGCAAGGCCGCGCCGCCTGCCTCTGAATTTAAAAGCTTAACCTCGAGACCGAGCCGACCGCTCAGGAATTGCCTCAGCCCGGGAGCATTGGCTCCGCCGCCCGCCAGGGCCAGAACAGGCGGCTGATCGCGCCGCTCGGCCAAGGAGGCGGCAAGGGTCCGCTCGATCTCAACCAGGAGCGGCTGCCAGGCCCGCACCAGAATCTCCCTGGGTTCGGAGTCCTTGTTATCCCCCAGATCGGTCTGGCGCTTCGAGGCTTCGGCCTCGGACAAGTCAATATTTTGGGCCTCGGCCAGCTTGCGAGTCAGGTCCAGACCGCCGTAAGGCGTTGTTCGGCAAGCGATGGCCCGACCCTGATCGAATAAAACCATGCCGGTCTGACTGGCTCCCAGGTCCAGCAGGAGCCAGGACCGGGAACGGTCTTCCGCCTGAAGGAAATGCTGCCCGGCCGCAACGAGCCCCAGGCTGTCAGGCAGGACAGCGTTCGGGTTCAGCCCGGCCGCCTGCAAGTTTTCTATGACCGAAGACACCGCTTCGGGTTCGGCGGCAAAGGCCAGGGCCGGCTGCCCTTTGCGCCTCTTGTCCGTCAACGGCAGGTAGTCGAAAAAGAGGCCCTCGACCGGGGCCATGATCAACGGCTCGATGATGTAAGGCAGGGCCTGGCGAACCTTGTCCGCGCGGTCAAAAGGGAGATCAAAGAAATGCAGCCTGGAATCGCGGGCCCTGACGTTTGCCACCAGCCGCGTCCTTTCGCCTCCTGTCAGGCTGGCGACCCGCAGCAGGGCCGCTTCAATCTCGACCTCATGGGGAGGGAGGGCGGCCGTAAACTCAACCGAGGTCGAATCCTTCAGGTCAAAGCCCGCCTCGGTCCTGGCCAGCCTCACGGCCCGCACTGCACCGGCTCCCAGGCTGAGGCCGACCGCCTCGCCCGGACTTAAGATGTTTGAAAAAAGCCTGAAAGCCAAGAAACCTCCTCAGCCGGTTTTGTAATAAATCAAGGCAATGCCTTTGTCGTCCCGCTTCACGATGCCCAAGGCAACCACTCGCGCCTGGCGGAAAAGGCCTTCGACCTGAATGAGAAAATGACTGCTTTTAACCGAGATCAGACCGAAGATGTCGTTAAAAAGCTGCGGGTCCATGCGCAGGCGGTCCCGGAACTCCTCCAGAGACCGAAAGGGCTGCGTATTCCGGTGTTCTACTATCTCCTGGGCCAGGTTTGCCGTCAAGCCTTCATGCAGGCTCATGAGAACCAGGGGGTCTGCGGTGTTGATATTGATCCGGCCTCGATTGTCCGAGTCGTCCGGAAAGGCGGCCACCACTTCGGCCAGGCCGCGCTGCGCCTCGGTCCCGTAAACGATTGCCGGGGTGAAATCTTTGAGGAGCGTCAGCTGTCCCAAGGTCTCCAGGGGGCCGTTGGCGCAGGGATAAGGTCTTTCAAGGGATAAATAGTAAAGGCCTTCAGCGCTGCTGTTGGACCGGGGATCGTCGTCCCGGTCAAGCCAGTCCAGAAGGGGCTCCATCAGCGCGGGGTCCAGTTCGAGCAGCATAAAAAGGCGCTGGACCTGGTTCTGTTTTTCCAGGACGACCAGGCCGTTTTTATCAAGAAGGGCGTTGAGGTTGACGCGGCGGGAAAGGTCCTCGATCTTGCCTTTGAAACTCCCCTCTTCGAGAAGCATGCTCGCCATGGCTGCGAAGCGGTTGAAGTCGGCCCAGGGTTCGGTCAGGTCGTCATATTCCTTTTTATCCAGAGACAGGAGAGCCATGGCCCCCCTGAGGCCGGCCTGGGCCAGAATCTCGGCCTGGGTAAGCGCATAAGTGTTGTCAGCCACGCGGGCTTCGAGGTTGGCCATCCTTATGAATGAAAGGGTCGAGGCGGAGAGCAGCCCGGTGACCAGCAGGGTCAGCAGCAGGGCGACGCCGGTCCTGGCGTTAAAGTATCCAGGCCAGAGGCCATGGAAGCGGGAACGATTCAAAAGAACCCCTCCAAACCGGCCGGGAGTTCGATGATCTTGACCTTGGGCCAGGACAGCGCCAGGGCCACCACGGTGGTGAAGGTCTCTTTTTTGTCCGGCGCCACGCTCAGGGTCAGGTTAATTCTGACGGCGCGAGGCAGGCCGCCGGCGTCCTTGGCCTGCCAGGTGGACAGTTCTTCACCCAACCGGTTGATGTAGCTGATCTCGAAGTGACGCAGGGACCTGGTCAAGAAGATCTCGGTTCCGCCTTCCAGTGCTTCTCCGTCCGGAGTCCGGTCCTGGCGCCGCAGCAGGGTCAGCTCCTCTCCGTCTTCATTTTCAACGGTCCGGTACCCGACTTCGACCAGGTCCAGACCGGGGGCGATGTCCGGCGAGAGGCGGGCCGTGGTGATAAGGTTCAGGCGGTCCTTCTGGCCGTCAAAGATATAGGAAAAACCGGTCTTTAAACGATTGCCAGCCGGAAGCCATGCCCCGGCCAGGTCCCGGACCATGCGGTCCAGGATAATGCGGCCCTGGCCATAGGCGTCTCTCGACTCTGAGGCCGCTTCAACGGATCGCTGGTGGTTGGCGAAGACCCAGTAAATGCTCGTCAGGATAACGGCCAGGATCGCCATGGCCACAAGCAGGTCCAGAAGGGTCAGGCCGGTTCGTCGGCTCATCGCGGCTCCTTGTAAACAATGCCTTCCAGGACCAGGCCCTCATGGGCCGGGCTGCCGGTGTGGTGTATCCGAATCACGATCTTGTAAAGCCCCTGAAGGATAGGCAGGGGAACGACACTCCGCTCCCAGGCCAGATCGTTGAGGGGCTCATCAAAAGTGCCTCTTTCCACGCCCTCGGTCAGATCGGCGCGGGCCTGGGCTTCGGCCATGACCTGCCGGGCCAGAAAGACGGTCCGGGAGGTGAAGCGGACCTGTTCGGTCAGCTTGACGCCCTGGCCCTGAGCCTGAATAACGGTCACCAGCGCCACCGCGATAAAGGCCAGGGCGATCATGATCTCCAGGAGGGTGAACCCTTTGCAGCGCGGTTTCATTCCACTTCCTCCCGCAGGTAGCCCTGATGGATTTCGCTCTGCCCGAGGTAAGGCCGCAGGAAAAGAGTCATCTCCTCTCCGGCGTCATTCTTCACATGGATGGTCCCCGGCTCGTTACCGCCGTTGGGCCAGAAGGCAAAAGCCACCACGCCGTCCCTGAACATGCCTCCGGCCGGATGAATGACGTCTCTGAACTTGAGACCGGATGGCAAATGGATCGAGCGGACCTCCGGACCCGTCTTCTCGCCCGGTTCGGGCCTCTTGACGGCCAGCCAGGACCTGGTGCGATCCAGGTCCAGGCAGAAAAACCAGGGCCGGGCTTCGGTGACGGCCTGGCTGTGGGCTTCCATGGCCTGAGCGGCCAGGAGACGCATCGCGGTCCGCAGCCGCTCCGTTTCTCCCACCCCGCCGAAACGAGGCAAGACCAAAGAGAGAAGCAGGCCGATCAGGACCATCACCACCAGCATCTCGATCAGGGTGAAACCGCCCTTTAAGCCGGTGGGTATCTGCTTCACGAACACGGCTGGATCAGGGGCTCGAGGTTTCTGTCTCCCAGTTGGTGATGTCCGCGTCAGAGCCTGTTCCTCCCTCTTCTCCGTCAGCCCCCAGGGACAGGAGATCAAAGTCCTTGTTACGCACACCTGGCGAGAGATACACGAAATCATGACCCCAGGGATCCCGGGGAACCTGACCCTTGTCCAGGTAGCCTTCCTCCCGCCAGCGCAAGGGAATACGGCCCGTGGCCGGCTTCTCGACCAGGGCCTGCAGGCCCTGCTCCGTGTCGGGGTAGAAGCCGTTATCCAGCTTGAAAAGCTTGAGAGTCGCCTCCAGGCTTTCAATCTGCAGGCGCGCCTTGACCCGCCTGGCCTCCTCGGGCCGACCCATAATCCTGGGCACAATCAGCCCGGCCAGGATGCCCAGAATAACGACCACCACCAGGATTTCAACCAGGGTAAAACCGACCTGACGCCAACAGGCCCGACGTATATACGGAATTGTATTCATCCCTTTCTCCTATCCAATCAGGCCGCTGAGTTCAAAGATGGGCAGCAGGATGGCCAGCACGAAAAAACCGACCACCAGCCCCATGACCACGATTATGACCGGTTCGGCCAGGGAGGTCAAGGCGGACATCACCTGATCCGTCTCCTCCTCATAGGCCTGGGCCAGCCTGGTCAGCATTTCCTCCAGGGCTCCTCCGGCCTCGCCCACGGCGATCATCCGTCTGACCAGGGGCGGGAACAGGCCGCTGGCCGCCAGCCCCTCGGCCAGAGAGCGGCCCTGGGAAATCTTCTGGCGGGCGGTCTCCAGGGCCAAGGCGTAACTTGACCGCCCCAGCCCCTGGGCGGTGACCTGGAGGGCCGCGGTGAGCGCCACTCCCCCGGAGCTCAAGAGAGCCAGGCTTCGCAGGACACGGGCCAGCAGGAGTTTTTGAAACAGCCCGCCGATGAGAGGCACACGAAAAACCAGGGTCTCGATAAAGCGGTAACGATCTTCGTTCCTCAAGAGACGCACCGCCAACACGATCAGCCCGGCCAGGATCAGGAGCAGGGCCCACCAGTACCCCTTGAACAGGGCCGACAACCCCAGCAGCAGGCGGGTGGGCCAAGGCAAAACCGCGCCCAGATCCTCGAACAATCCGGTCATGGTCGGGACAATAAACGAGAGAAGAAAAAAAAGAACCGCCGTTCCGATGACGGTCATGAAGACAGGGTATGTCAGGGCGGAGTATATTTTCGCCCGCCGTGCCTGGCGCGCCTCCAAACCCACGGCCAGCCGGTTAAGCACAGAATCCAGGGCGCCGCTCATCTCCCCGGCTCGCACCAGGTGGATATATTCTTTTGAGAAGAGGTCCGCATGGTTCTCAAGGGCCTCTGCCAGAGACTGGCCGCTGGTGACGTTATCTTTTATTAAAGCCAGCACTTGTTTGAGTTCATGATCTTCGGCCTGTTCCTGGACGGTGTCCAGGGCCTGCACCAGAGGCAGGCCGGCGGCCAGTAAGGTGGCCATCTGACGGGTGATTGGAGCCAGAAGCCTGACCGTATTTCGCCTGAAGGCCAGGATGCGCTTCAGATAATCCAGGGACAGGCCTCGAACCCGCTGCGAGGCGGTCGGGCGGACTTCAATCGGGAACAGGCCCTCGGCCCTGAGTTTCGTTCTGGCCCTTAAAGGACTTTCCGCATCCAGAACGCCGCGTATGGTCCGACCCTTGTCGTTCAGGGCGCGATAGGAGTAAACGGGCATGGAGTCAGGTCCTTTCAGGCCGAGGTGACCCGGAGGACTTCTTCGAGGGAAGTTGTGCCACGACGGACTTTGTCCAGGCCATCGCTAAGCAGGGTTTTCATGCCCGCCTTGAGTGCGACCTTCCGGATGACGTTGGCCTCCGGGCTGTGAACCAGGGTGCCTTGGATGGCGTCGTCCAGAACCAGGAACTCGTAAATTCCGGTGCGGCCGCGGTAACCGGTCTGCAGGCAGTCGGGACAGCCTCGAGCGCGGAAGACCGGGGTTTCGTCCCAGGAGGTCCCGTGCAGGCCTGCCCGGGCCAGTGTTTCAGGCGAGGGCTGGTAGGGTTCCCGGCATTGAAGGCAGAGGATGCGAACCAGGCGCTGGGCCAGAACCCCGGTCACGGTCGAGGAGACGAGGTAGGGTTCGATGCCCATGTCTACCAATCTCGTCACGGCCGAAGAGGCATCGTTGGTGTGCAGGGTCGAAAAGACCTGGTGACCGGTCAGGGCGGACTGAATGGCGATCTCAGCCGTCTCGGCATCCCTGATCTCCCCAATCATGATCACATCAGGGTCGTGGCGCAGCACCGAGCGCAAGCCGCGGGCGAAATCGAGACCGATTTTTGTATTGACCTGAATCTGGCCCACTCCGGGCAGGTTGTATTCGACCGGGTCTTCGATGGTGATGATGTTCAGCTCCTTGGTGTTGAGACGGCTCAAAGCGGCATAGAGCGTCGTCGTCTTACCGCTGCCTGTCGGGCCGGTGGAGAGGATGATACCATGAGGTCTGGTGATGAGCCGGACGAATCGCTCCAGGTTTTCCCGGTCCAGTCCGAGGTCCTCCAGACTCAAATGAGCCGAACCCTTGTCCAGGAGCCTCAGAACCAGCCTTTCTCCTTCTGAGGTCGGAATGACCGAAACACGGACGTCAATATTGCGTTCGGCCACGGTAAAGTTGAAACGGCCGTCCTGAGGCAGGCGCTTTTCAGCGATATCCAGTCCGGCCATGACCTTGATGCGCGATGACAGGAAAGGCAGGTAGTGCCGGGGCGGAGCGAGCCGGTCATAGAGGATGCCGTCAATGCGGGCCCGGACATTGACCACGCCGGGGCCGGGTTCGATATGGACGTCGCTGGCCTGCTCGGACACGGCCTGAAAGAGAATGCGATTGACCAGTTTGATGACCGGCGCGGCGTCATCCGAGTCAATCAGGTCCGGGATATTTTCGAGATCCGCGCCCAGGAAGTCTTCATCCTCGGCCACGATCTCATTGAGGAGGTCATCGGCGGTGTCCATGCTTTCGGAGAAAATCATGTTGAGGGACTTGAGGATCTCCTCCTCCGGCGCCACCACGACCTCAATCCGTTTGCGGAGCGTAAAGGCCAGCTCATCGGTTGGCTCCAGGGCCAGGGGATTTGACACGGCCACCACGACCTTGTCCTCGGCGGCCTGAATCGGCACCAGCCGGTTCTTCCGGGCCCAGGCCACGTCCAGGCTCTTGATCAATTCCTGCGGAAGCTGAACCTGAGGCAGACGATCATGGAAAGGGATACCCAGCCGTCCGCACAGGGCCTTCAACTCCCCCGGCCCCCCGGTGCGGGCATTTTCAGCCAGGTTCATGGTTGTTGACAGCTCAGAATCCTCCATTTCTTATTCCAGGCGCCTGCTTGAAAAACCATCGCCTTTTCAGACCCGCCTCTCAGAAGGCGGGTTATTCCTTGAGCATCTCGAGGGTCTTCTTGAGCTGCTCCTTCTTTTCCTTTTGATGGATTCGGCGCGCTTCCTCGGCCTGCCTCTGTTTCTCCAGCGTTATTTCCCTCAGTTTATCCGGGCTGCGGATGATGGTCGGGGTGAGGAGGATGAGGAGATTGGTTTTGTCGCCCGTGTCGGACCGGGCTTTGAACAGCCAGCCCATGACCGGCACCTGGCCGAGACAGGGGACCGCGCTCTTGGTCTTCTGGGTGTTGTCACGAATCAGGCCTCCGATGACCACGGTCTCACCATCAGCCACCATGACCGTCGTCTCGGTCTCCCGTTTGGTGGAGGTCACGGCCCCGGTTTCCGTCTCGGCCACGAAATCTTTGATCTGGAGGAAGACTTTGAGTTTCACAAACTGCCCTTTGCTGGTCTGGGGCGTAATCTTCAGGGTGATGCCCAGGTCCTTAAAGTCAAAGGTCCTGGTAACCTGTCCCTGGTCCAGGGTCGAGCTTTTAAGAAAGGGACGTTCCTCGCCCACGATGATGGTGGCTTCCTCGTTGTCCATGGTCAGCAGATGGGGGGTGGAAAGGATGTTGACCTCGGAGTCGGTCTGCAGGGCCTGAATGAGCAGACCGAGGTTCAGATAAGCCACTCCCCCGAAACTCAATGTTCCCCTGGCCGCCCCCAGCACCAGGCCGGACGGGCCGGACAGCGGCTGGGCAGCCATTTGATTCAGGTAACCCTGGGCGCTTGTTCCTGTGGGGAGGTTGGTCCCCCCGAAGATGGTGGTGGCCTTGGAATCCGGCGCCGGGATGTCAAGGGCGCGCCATTCCGCTCCCAGGGTGAGGGTTTTGCGGAAGGAAAGTTCCATGATCAGCCCTTCCACCAGGACCTGGGCCCGCTGGATGTCCAGTTTTTCAATAATGGAGCGCAGAACCATGTAATCCTGCGTCTCAGCCCGGATGATGAGCGCATTGGTGGACTTGTCGGCCACAATGGTCACCGACTCCTGGAGTAAGACCCGGCGGGGCGGGGCGCCCCTTTGCGCTTCGGTCCTGGCCGGGACGTCTTTTCCGGCCAGGTCAGTCAAGACCTTGGCCAGGTCTTCGGCCAGGGCGTTTTCCAGGAAGTAAACGTGGACCTTGGCCGCGCCTCTGGGGGCCGGTGTGTCCAGCTTCTGCACCAGCTCCTCGAAGAGCACAAGCTGGCTCGGTCGGGCCATGATGATGAGGGTGTTGGTCCGCGCATCGGACACAATGTTGAAGGCCTGCCAGGCCGGAGGCTTTCCTTTGATCCTGATCAGCTGCTCAAGCTCCCTGGCCAGGTCCCGGGCCGAGGCGTGCTTGAGAGGAACCAGCCTGAGCCGCGCCCCTTCTCCTTCCACGTCAATGGCCTTGATGATCCCCAGGAGGCGGGAGATGTTGGAAGCGTAATCGGTGATGATGATGATGTTTCCCACGTCATAGGCCATCATGACGCCGGTCTTGTCCAGAAGAGGCGTCATGAGCTTGCGCATCTCAACGGCGTTGGCATGCTTCAGGCGGACGAGCTGTGTGATGACGCGATCCTCTTTTTTGGAAGGTAAAAGAACCCGGCCGCGGGTCTCGATGGCCTTGGTCCTGGCCTTGAGAGAAGGGATGATCTTGATGTAACTTTCATAAGGAACCGTGGTAAAGCCGTAGACTTCCAGCACGGACTCAAAGAGCCGGTAGGCTTCCACCGGGGTGACTTTGGTCGGGGAGAAGACGGTCACCTTGCCTTGAACCTGTCGGTCAAAGATAAAATTCTTACCCAACAGTTCACTGATGAATTTAGCCACCACCCTCAGGTCCACGTCCACAAAGTCAATCGTCACCTTGCGCTCAGAAGACAACCGCGCCTCCCGTCCAATTTCCTCAGCTTCGGCAATGCGGGCCGCTCGAGCCAGCCAAGGCAGGACCAGGATCAGGCTTAAAACAATTACAAAAATAAACGTTCTTTTCATCTTCACTCTTTTTCCGATGCGTGCCGGGCTGGCGCGGCCTGGCGGAGAAAGCGGTCAAACTCCGGCAGGTCAGCCAGGCCCTGTAAATCTTGATCACCAGCGGCCCATTCCCGAACCGCGGGGTTGACCTGGGCCGCTTTAAGCAGAAAAGCCATGGCTTTGGGCTTCATACCTTTTTGGGCGAACAAACAGGCCAGGTTGTACGAGGCGTCTGCAAAGTCCTGATCCAGATTCAAGGCAGCCTTGAACTGGGCTTCGGCCTGGTCGAAAAGTTTTCGCCTCAAGAATATGACACCAAGGTTATTGTGCCCTAATTTATTATCCGGGTCAATCTTCAGGACCCGGGTGTACATCTCCTTGGCCTTATCCAGGGTTTTATCGTGAAAGAAAAAAATATTCCCGAGGTTCAGGTAGGCCTGGGCCAGGTTGGGGTTGAGACGCAGGGCCTGGCGGTACTCGGAGACCGCCTCGCTGTACCGCCCCTTTGCCTGGGCCGCGCGGCCCAGATTGAAATGCTTAACGGCCGCCTCAGGGTCCCTGACCGGCCTGGCTGCAACCCGAACGGCCTGGGGCGGCGAGGCCTTGGTCCGCGCTTTTAGGCCGGGTTCGTCACGCCGGGGGGCGGTTTCAGCAAGCTGCGTCCTGGCCCGGGCCGCGGCCTTTTTCTTTATGACGCCAGGCGTGGGCCGCGCTTTGAGGGGACTGGTTTGCGGCGCGGCAGCTTTTAACAGTTTTTTGGCCGGGGCCGCCTTTTCAGATTCAGACGGTTTGAGCAGGCTTTTTGCGGCCGGGCTTGCCTTGGCCGAGGCAGGCGCAACCGCACCGGCGGTCTCAGCTTTGGCCAGGGTTTGTGACTTTTCAGCCAGCGGAGCCTCGGTTTCCCCGGGGCGGAGGACGAGCCAGGCCGCAGCCCCTGCCGCGACGGCCAGAATGACGATCATACTCAGGAAAGGGGCCCTGGAACGCGGTTTCTTCAGCGGCAGGTCTGCCTGGGGCGGATTCAGGACCTGGCCCGAGGCTTCATTCATCCGACGGGCTCGTCTCAAGGCGTCGTGGATAGAACTCATGCTAGAAAGAACCCTTCAATTTGGTGTAACTCAGGTAAGAGGCCAGGATAACCAGAAGAAAAAGCAAGGCCGCCGGGATAAGGCTCTTATTTAATGCTCCGGCGAAAGAGCCTGTCCAGACCGGCCGCCGCGCTTGACCCGCCTGCTCGGTTCGAGCCTGGCGCACAGCCCCGGGCTTGATGAGATGGGTTCCCCGGGCAAATGCCACCAGAAGCGCCCGATCGCAAAGCGCGTTTATCTGCCGTGGCACACCTCCTGAATAACGATGAATGAGACGGTAGGCCCTGGATTTGAACCTGACCAGGCTTTGAGGCCCGGCTATGGAGATGCGGTGATGGATGTAACGAACCGTATCCTCATATTCCATGGGCGAAAGATGGCAGCGCACCGTGATGCGCTGGTTCAGCTGCGCCAGGTCCGGACGGGCCAGAGTGCGAGTCAGCTCAGGTTGACCGACCAGAATGATCTGAATGAGCTTGTCGGTTTCCGTCTCCAGGTTGGACAGCATGCGGATTTGCTCCAGGACCGGCACTGACAAATTTTGAGCCTCATCAATGATCAGGACGGCATTGCCTCCCGAGGTCAGCTCGTCAATGAGGAAACGATTCAAGGCAGCGATCAGAACCTCCCGGCTAGAACCTTCGGCTGAAAGGCCGAAATCAAGGTTGATGGCCCGGAGCAGCTCGATCTCGTTCAGAAATGTATTGAAGATCAAAGCGGTTCTGGCCCGTTCGTCCAGACGCTCCAGCAGCAGCCGGGTCAGGGTCGTCTTTCCGGCCCCGACGTCTCCGGTAATCAGGATGAACCCCTTACGCTGGTCAATCCCGTAGAGCATATGCTCCAGGACCTCCTGGTGGCCCGGGCTGAGGTAAACGAACCTCGGGTCAGGGGTCAGGTTAAATGGCGGTTCGTTGAACTGAAAAAACGATTCGTACAATGAGACACCCTACTTGAGCGTATAAGTAAAGGTCGCCGGACGGCCCCGCCGTTCAACTTCCAGGGTCACGGTGTCAAGCTGAGTAATCTGCCGGTAGAGGCCCATGACATCTTCGGGCTGGCGAATGACGACCCCGTTGAGCTTGACGATGACATCGTTATTGCGCAGCCCAAACTGGTGGAAGATGCTGTTGGGGCGAATCGAGGACAGCCTGAAACCATGAGGCTGTCCGCCCTTGAGAAAAGGCTGGATATTGATCTGAGACAACAGGCTGTAAAGGTCGCCCATGTCCTGGTCGAGAATCTCCCGGCTGACCACATATTTGTTCAGGCCCACGGCCCGAGCTATCTTTGAGGTTTTGGTGCGGGAAACTGAGGCCGAGGCGCTTCTTCTGTATCGTGTTCGCGGGCTTGCCTTTGGTTCTTCGATCTGTATTCTCTGGATTTTACCATGAAGGCGCAGGAGGACTTCTCCCGGATTAATTTGAATCAACTCGGCTTGACCAACCATATCGCCGGGGCGATAGAGGTCCTGCTTTCTTGATTTGGCTGATTCCAGGATGGCGAAAGACAGTTCTGGCAGCTCGTTGATGATCGTTCCCTTCAGGTTGAATTCGTCACTGGCTTCAGCGGTTTCCGTTTCGAGCGCAGGCTCCGGCGCGGACAAGGAGGCTGATTTTTTCGTCTCCAAGGCAAACATGTTGTTCTGAACAATGGCCTCATATTCGGTCAGGGTGTGGAGTCTGGGAGACCGGCTCGCCGCGATTTTGACCGAGGTCTGGCTTCTGGCTCTGTCTTCCAGGCGATGGGCCAGGAGGGTCGCGCCCAGGTGAACCCCGGACCAGACGATCAGTCCCAGGATCAGGAAATGCGCCAACCAGATATAATGCTTGGTCGAGACGGTCATTTGCCTTTTGATTTCAACTTGAGATTTTAAACTTATTCATCATCATACCACAAATTTTCATCCGGGGTAGCCACCTTTGCCAAACCGGGTCCTTTTTCCTGGCTCATCAGTCATTTTTAAACCTCCCCGTACTTTATCTTCTAATATTTAGCCTTTTATCCCGCTTGTAAATCCGCCTTGACGCCATCGGAAGGTGTGTGATATTGCTTGAGGAAACTTCCCGGCCAAAAGGCCTACCAGCGATGAATGCTGAAAGGGGAAGGATACATGTTTCACATCATTTTTAGATATAAGCGTACCACGGTTTGCTATCAGGTTTTGTCAGAAACAACTATCATTTAAATTCAAATCTATATTCCCAGGTATAAACTACTCAGGAGGAGAAAATTATGGAATCGAGACCTTGGATCAGGCATTATGATTACAACGTACCACCTACGATTCGTTATCCCCGCTTAACTTTGCCAGATCTTCTGCAGATGCCTGTCAACGCCTATCCGGACAAAGCGGCTATTGATTTCCTGGGAACGGAGATGACCTTCTGGGAGCTGCGCCAGCAGGTTCTGCGCCTGGCCAATGCTTTGGGAGCCCTGGGCGTGACCAAGGGTGAGCGGGTGGGCATTCATCTGCCGACCAGTCCGCAGTATGTTATTGCCTATTTTGCTACCGTCTCACTTGGAGCGATCGTGGTGAACCTCAATCCCATGTATACATCAGATGAACTCAAAGCCCTGGCCGAAGACACGGGCATGACTTCATTGATAACCTTTGATATGGTTCTGCCCAATGTCCGAACCCTATGTCAGTCTGTTGAACTCAAGCGAGTCATCGTGACCAAAGTCACCGATTATATCAAAGGCATGCCTCCCAGCACCGCGGAAAGCCTTGAGTTTGAACCCGGGTGGCACCATTTTTCCACCCTGATCGAAAACTGCACCGACACCAGGCGGCCCAGGGTGGAGCTCAAGCCGGAAGACCCGGCCACCCTTCAGTTCACCGGAGGCACGACCGGCGTGCCCAAAGGCGCGATCATCACCCATTTCAACCTTATCGCCGCCACGCTCCAGTGCTCCCTCTGGGGTAACGCCACCCTCCTCAAGAAGCCGCCGGACAGCCACAATGTCCTGGGAGTCCTGCCTTTCTTCCATGTATATGGAATAGTGGTGGTCATGAACTGGGCCCTGTTCAACGCCGCCACCCAGATCCTTGTTCCCCGGTTTGATCTTGATGAGTTCATGGATATCCTGGGCCGGTATGAGGAAATCACTTTTTTCCCGTCGGTAGCGACCATGATCAACGCCATCATAAATCACCCCAAGGCCGAGGAATTGAACCTGGGTAAAAAGTTTGGTGTATTAAACTCCGGCGCCGCTCCTATCGCCGTGGAACTCATCGAGCAGATCAAGGATATGGGAATCTTCTTCAGTGAGGGTTGGGGCATGACCGAGACCACCTCCCTGGGCATCTCCAGCCCCCAGATGGGCCTCAAAAAGGTCGGCAGCATTGGCATCCCCTTCCCTGATACAGACATACGGCTCGTTGATGTGGAAGAAGGCAAGGAAGACGTGAAAAAGGGAGAGCCAGGCGAGATCATGATTAAAAGCCCCCTCATCATGCAGGGCTACTGGAACAACCCCGAGGAAACAGCCAATCAGCTCAAGGATGGCTGGCTTTACACCGGCGACATCGCCGTCATGGATGAGGATGATTACTTCTACATCGTAGACCGCAAGAAGGATATGATCATCGCCGGCGGATACAATATCTATCCCCGGGAGATAGATGAGGTGCTTTATCAGCATCCCAAGATTGCGGACGCGGTCGCGGTGGGGGTTCCTGACAAGTACCGTGGTGAGACGGTCAAGGCGTACGTGGTGCTCAAGGAAGGGAAAACTGCCACCGAGAAAGAGATCATCAGCTTCTGCCGTGAGAGGCTGGCGGCTTTTAAGTCCCCCAAGGTCGTTGAGTTCCGAGAAACCCTTCCCAAATCAACCGTGGGCAAGATCCTGCGAAAAGCCCTCCGGGATGAGGAGGCGGCTAAAAAGAACGAAAAGGATTAATTTTAACCAAGGGAACTTGTTGTCAAAAGTTCTCCCTCATGCATTAGAGCAGATGGGGTTTCAGATTATTAAAGATGATTTGATGACCTTGAGCATTAACATGCACTTCATCCAAGGAAATCTTTTCCAAATCAACATTTTCATCAAAGGGAATCACAAGCTCAACGTTTGGAAATGAATCGGCTACCTCCCGATAAATACTATTATACAGATTTACATTTTCCATAATATATGGGCTTTTACTTAAAAATAATTTTGTAGCCTTTGAGATTAAAAGAACAATAACTTTTACACCCGTTTTTTGAGCTCTTCCAAAGTAATTAATCAGGTTCGCTCTAAAGTTATCAGGACTGACATCTGTGATCTTAGGATTTCTGCCACGTTTTTTCTTTATAAAATTTACATAGTTAAGCCTAAATCTGCTCGGGATTATCCGATTCAGAAAGAAATATTCAAAACCTGTTTTCTTAAATAGTCGCGGCGCACACTCAGCCATTCCGATCTGCATGATAACCAGGTCCGGCTCGTAAATTTCCAAGAGATCCACGCCGCCGCCGCCCTCGGTGACAAGCCTCAAGGTGGTGGAGCCGCGATCCGGCCTGTCTAAAAAATCATAATCAGGAAACGCTTGTTTGACCAGGGATATCCAGGTCTCCTCATATTTCACGTCAGGCCTTGGCATGGCCATTGAATCAGCAATGATCAGAATCCTTTTCCCCTTTTTCATTTCCACCCATTCCTTACATCAAAGATTTGCCCGATTCTGCCTGATACACCAATTGCAGGCAACCCTCACTTCAACCTTTCTTTTAAGTAAGTGAACCGTTTTTGCGTGCGATCGTTTCTGATTCCAATGGCCAGAGCCCCTTTCGAACCTACCAGCACCACCAGCTCTCGACCTCTAGTCACCGCGGTATAAATCAGATTCCGTTGTAGAAGTAAATAATGCTGAGGCAGGAGGGGAATGACCACGGCCGGATATTCAGAACCCTGGGATTTGTGGATGGAGATAGCATAAGCCAGGACGATCTGGTCCAGGTCTAGGTAATTGTAAACCACGCTTCGTTCATCAAAAGCAATCCTCACCTCCTGCATTTCCTCGTCAATACCGACGATCCGGCCGATATCGCCGTTAAAAACCTCCTTATCATAGTCATTGCGGATCTGCATTACCTTATCCCCGACGCGAAAGACCTTTCCCCCGCGCCTGAGGCCATCGTCCCGGGGATTGAGGGCCTCTTCAAGCTTCAGGTTCAGGTTCTCTGTGCCCACCACGCCTCGATGCATCGGGGTTAGTACCTGGATGTCTTCCACCGCATCGAAACCAAAACGATTTGGGATGCGATCTTGGGCCAGTTCGATGATGATTCTGAGAACTTCCTCCGGATCATCCTGCTCAATGAAATAAAAGTCGTCCAGTTCTTTTTTAGGAGGCCTGAGGTCAGGCAGCAGGCCTTTGTTGATTCTGTGCGCATTAACGATGATCGAACTTTGTTTGGCCTGGCGGAAGATTTCACTCAGGCGAACCACAGGCACCGCCCCGGAAGAGATGATATCCAGCAGGACATTTCCTGCACCGACAGAAGGAAGCTGATTCACGTCCCCGACCAGGATCAAGGTTGCTGCTGGAGGAATGGCCTTCAAAAGGTGATACATCAATGTTACGTCTATCATTGAGGCCTCGTCCACGATCAGCAGATCGCTCTCCAGCGGCTCCCGATCGTTTCTCTGAAAGCCTCCTTTTCGAATGTTGTATTCAAGCACGCGGTGGATGGTCCTGGCCTCGAACCCGGTGGCCTCACTCATGCGCTTGGCCGCCCGTCCCGTGGGAGCGGCCAGCTGGATAGAGACGCCGATCCTTCTGAAAATTTTTATAAGAGCATTGATTAAGGTCGTTTTCCCGGTGCCCGGCCCACCGGTGATGACCATGATTTTATATCTGGTCGCGTACTTGATAGCTTCGATCTGTCCTTTAGCCAGGCGGATGTCAAGCTGCTGCTGCACCCACCCAACGGCCTTGCCGGCGTCAATCTTTCGTATGGACTTTGGGGTGAAGATAAGGGATGTTAATCTCTCAGCCACACCCGTTTCACTCACATAAAACGCTGCCAGATAAACTGCTTTGTTTGCCTCGCTAGAACCCTCCAGTCCGTTCAGTTCTTCGATGACGATTCGCTTCTGGATAGTGAGAGCTGCAAAGGCCTCCAGGATGATCTCACGGTTCACCTTCAGGATGTCCCGGCATTTTTGAATCAGCGGATTATAAGGGTAAAAGACGTGCCCCTCATCGGCGAGTTGATTTAAAATATAAATGACGCCCGCTTCAGCCCGTAACGGTGATTCCCGGGGGAAACCCAGCTTTTCAGCAATTAAGTCAGCGGTCACAAAACCGATCCCAAAGATGTCCGAAGCCAGACGAAAAGGATTTTCCCGGACAACCTGAATGGATTGATCGCCGTATTGCTTAAAGATCTTGGTGGCGTAACCTGAACTCACATCATGGGCCTGAAGAAAGAGCATAACCTCGCGAATTTCCTTTTGTTCCTCCCAGGCCCGCTGGATCATAATTATGCGTTTCCTGCCGATTCCTTCGACTTGGGCCAGCTTTTCAACTTCATTTTCGATCACTTCCAGTGTTTGTTCGCTGAATTTTTTGACAATCCTCCCGGCCATGACCGGGCCGATGCCTTTGATGAGGCCGGAACCCAGATATTTTTTCATCCCGCTGATCGTCGCCGGAACTTCGGTCCTGTACTGCGCCATCTTGAATTGCTCGCCGAATCTCGGGTGGTGCATCCATTCACCCTTCATTTTAATGACCTCACCGGGCTTGGGCGCCATCATGTTCCCCAATACGGTCACCAGATCCCGGCGGCCACTGACCTTGACCTTGGCAATGGTGAAGCCGTTTTCCTCATTAAAAAAAGTAATTCTTTCGATCTGGCCCTTAAGGTCGGCAAGCATTCTTCAGACCTTATTGTAAATGGTTTGGTTCTTTATAACACAGTTGATCTTGATGAGGAAAGCTGCCTCTGACCCGTGCATGAGTTTCCATTGACTGTTCTGACCGGATAACTCACTGTCAATTGTATCAGAAACCATTCGTTTAAAAACCGTATCAACCCGCAGCCTTAAAAGCCCACCTTGTAAAATGAACCACATTAGCGTTAAAACGTCTTGACAAAAATCAGGCTTGTGGTATATTTCGATATATGTCGAATTATGATGAAGATGACATCCAACAGTTTGCCGAAATATTTAAGGCCCTGTCCAATCCGAACCGGTTAAAGATATTCCTGCGCCTCATCTCCTGCTGCCAGCCAGGAACGATTGCAAGCATTAACAACAACATTGAGCCTGAAGGGTGCGCCTGTGTCGGTGAACTTGGCCAGGACCTGGGTATCGTGGCCTCCACGATTTCGCATCATATCAAGGAACTTCGTCAGGCCGGCCTCATTCGCATGGAACGCCAGGGGCAGAAGATCGAGTGCTGGGTTGACCCGAAGGCTTTAAGGGTTTTAAAAGGCTTTTTTACATTTTAGTTTTCGGTTTATTTTTTTTGGAAAAGATATTCGATAGTTGTCGAATACTAATAATAAGGAGGAAAAAATGAAAAACAAAAACCCAGAAGAAATCCGAGAGGCGGTTCGAGAAAGATACGGGAAAATAGCCAGGGTCGGAGCCGCAGCTTCTGAAAAATGCCAAACGGCCTCCTGCTGCGATCCAGTAGAGATTTCCCCCAAACCAACCCAGGCCGCATCCTGCTGCGCTCCAACAGACGTTTCCACCGAAACAGGTCAAGCCGCATCCTGCTGCGCTCCATCGGACATTTCCATAGAAAAAATGTCCGAGATCATAGGATATTCAAAGGAAGATATTGATAGCGTTCCCGAGGGTGCGAACATGTCGCTCGGTTGCGGCAACCCCGTGGCCCTCGCCACCCTTAAACCGGGGGAGACTGTTGTTGACCTGGGCAGCGGCGGCGGACTCGACTGCTTTCTGGCTGGCAGGGAAGTGGGCGAAACAGGAAAGGTAATCGGTGTGGATATGACGCCGGACATGGTCAGCTTAGCCAGGAGGAACGTGGAAAAAATGGGGACAAGTAATGTCGAGTTCCGATTGGGAGAGATTGAAAATCTACCTGTTGCCGATAACAGTGCTGATATTATCATGTCCAATTGCGTGATTAACCTTTCCCCTAATAAATCGAGTGTATACCAAGATGCCTATCGAGTGCTCAAGCCTGGAGGCCGATTGGCCATTTCAGATGTTTTAGCTACCGCTCAGCTTCCAGATGAAATTCGGCAAAACCTGGCTCTGATATCCGCCTGTATTGGTGGAGCCGCCACAATTGAGGATACAGAGGAAATGTTGAGGGAAATCGGATTTCAGGACATCAAGATCAAATCAAATGACAGTAGCCGTGAAATCCTGAGGCAGTGGGATCCGAACAGGAGCGAAGACGCCGGGGACTATGTTGTTTCCGCATACATCGAGGCCGTAAAGCCGGGTTGATACTCTGTTCGCGTTCAGCGGCTGTCCGGTTTGACCCAGGCAGGGGCATATGATTGCTCCTGCCTTTTTTTGGGCCTGAACTGCACCGGCTTTTGGGCCTTTTTCGGTGCTTGCCTTCAGGCGGTCCTGTTCCTTTGGGTTTGCTTGTTTGCGGGATTTAGTCCGCTGAGGTGCATTTCCCCTTGACAATTCTGGCTCTATGACTATATTGCCATATAGTGAGGACGCTAAAATGAAACCTAACCTGTACAAACTCAAAGCAGAAGTGGCAAAGGCGCTCGCCCATGAAAGCCGGCTGATGATGCTTGACTCCCTCAAAGAGCGCGACCAATGCGTCTGCGACCTGACCGTCCTGGTGGGTGCGGACCAGTCTACTGTTTCCAAGCATCTTTCCATATTAAAAAACGCTGGCATCGTCACCAACCATAAAAAAGGCAACCGGGTCTTCTACCACCTGGAAACGCCCTGCGTGCTCCAGTTTTTTGACTGCGCCCTTGAGGTGGTGCGGCAGAGGACGCAGCTTGTCCGGGCCGTACTCTGAACGGAGAGCCTTTTTTCTGAAGAATGACCAGCCCCCTGCGTGCCTGAAAAGAAGCCGAAATGAAAGATAGATATAAGCTACTGATAATTATTGGAATATTTATCTGCGCTTACTGGGTGCCCTGGGATCATCAGCAGGTGAAGCAGGCCGGGCTGGAAGCCTTTATGATGCTCCAGGAGTACGCGCGCCAACATGTCTTGACCTGCCTCATCCCGGCCTTTTTCATTGCCGGAGCCATTGCCACCTTTGTCTCCCAGGCGGCGGTGCTCAAATATTTCGGCGCCTCGGCCAAAAAGTGGCTCTCCTATTCCGTGGCCTCTGTTTCAGGGTCGGTCCTGGCCGTGTGCTCCTGCACGGTGCTGCCTCTTTTCGCCGGGATTTACACGCGCGGCGCAGGGATTGGTCCGGCAACCGCCTTTCTCTATTCCGGACCGGCCATCAACGTCCTGGCTATTATCCTGACCGCCCGGATTCTAGGCTGGCGGCTCGGGCTGGCCCGGGCCATAGGCGCCGTTACATTTGCCATCGTAACCGGACTTCTGATGGCGTTTATTTTTCGTCGAGACGAAGCCAAACGCTCGGCCGGACCGATTTACCTGCCTGAAGAGGGGGCTAGAAAGCGAACCCTGGTTCAGGATGGATTTTATCTGCTGGTTCTGGTTTTAATTCTCGTTTTTGCGGCCTGGGCCCGGCCGACTTCCGGCGAAAACGGGTTGTGGGCCTGGATTTTTGCAGCCAAGTGGTACATTTCCGGGGCCCTGCTCCTCATCCTGGCCTTTATGGTCTGGAGATGGTTCGTTCATGAGGAGCGGGCCATGTGGGTCCAGGCGACCTGGGGCTTTATGCTCCAGATCCTGCCTCTGCTTTTCGGCGGTGTGCTTGTGGCCGGATTCCTGCTCGGCCGTCCGGGTCAGACTGCATTGATCCCGCCTGGCTGGGTGGAGTCCCTTGTGGGCGGCAACTCCTGGGGAGCCAACCTGTTTGCCTCGGTCATCGGCGCCTTGATGTACTTCGCGACTTTGACCGAAATCCCCATTCTTCAAGGCCTTCTGGGGTCGGGTATGGGTCAGGGTCCGGCCCTGGCCTTGCTCCTGGCCGGTCCGGCCCTGTCTTTGCCCAACATGCTTGTCATCCGCAGTGTTCTTGGCACCAAAAAGACCTTGACTTTTCTGGTGGTCGTGGTGGTCATGTCCACGGTGGCGGGGATGGTTTACGGGGTGATAGCCGGGTGAAGGAGACAGGGAATACGCCGCAGGGTGCTTAGAGCTTGATTAAAGGGGAAATTAAAGAGTGGTTTGAAGATTCACCAAGGTAAAGGAAATAATAAACCATGGAAATACATATCACACAAATAATCGCTTTACTTATTACCGGAGTTGGAGTTGGGTTTGCTTCAGGCCTTTTGGGTGTGGGGGGCTGCTTTATCATGGTTCCGGTCCAGTTCTGGGTCCTTAAATCCATCGGGGTGGACCCGACCATAGCCATCAGGATTGCTTTCGGAACCAACCTCTTGGTCGTTCTGCCCACGGCGTTGAGCGGTTCGATTACGCATCATTTAAAGGGGGCCGTCATTTGGAAAGCGGGCGTGACTCTGGGCATAGCCGGCGCTATCGGCGCATTCGGCGGGGGCTTTATCGCATCGCATCTGCCAGGAAAGGTCCTAACCATGGCCTTTGGAATCACGGTCATCCTCGGAGCGGTTAGGATGCTGACGGCCAGGCCGCCGCTGATCACAGAGGAACCCTCTGAAAGCCTGGCCGCGTATATCCTGTGGGGCATTCCACTGGGGATCGTCTCGGGTATCATCGGTATTGGAGGCGGCGTGCTCATGGTCCCCATTATGGTTTTTTTTCTGAGGTTCCAAATGCATCAGGCCGTGGGAACATCCACAGCTCTCATGATATTCACGGCTATCGGCGGATCGCTCTCTTTCTTTATCAATGGTTTGGGAGTCCAGGGGCTGCCGCCTTATTCCACCGGTTACCTTAACTGGCTGCAATGGGTATTGCTGGCCGGTTGCAGCGTTCCCATGGCCATCGTCGGAGCCAAAGTGGCTCACCTGCTGCCAGCCAAGCAGCTTAAATATATCTTCATCCTGGTCATGTTTTACATGGGGTTGAAGATGATCGGCGTATTTGCTTGGCTCCATTTGCCAGTTTAACAACCTGGAGACAAGGATGTGTCCTGGGGTCATGGATTGTGGTTGTTAAGATTTTTTTTCGGGTCATGCCGCGTCCGGCTGCTAGCGTCAATGGACGCGGAGAATAGGAAAAGGTGATGGAGATCAAGGTATTGGGTCCTGGGTGTCCAAGGTGTCAGCAGACTGAAAAATTGGTCAAAGAAGTGGTTGCTGAAAAAGGCGTGGAGGCCAGGGTGGAAAAGGTAACCAACATCCTGGAGATTTCTAAATACGGGGTCCTTGTCACCCCGGCAGTGGTCATTGACGATGAAGTCAAATCCGTGGGGAAGATCCCTCCAAAGGACGAGATCGCTTCCTGGTTCGAAAAATAGCCTGGTCGTTATGAACCATGGCCAGGAAGCCGAAATTACGAATTTTAGGATTGAATTCGAGGGACATCCATAATAGGTGTGGTGTGCCTCGATGTCATGAAAACTTATTCAATAACCGAGGGAGGAAGAACCAAAGAAGCTTTTTCGGCGAGTTCAATCGCTTTCAATTTTTGTTCTGATTTTTCTTTCGGCCAATCAATGATATTCGCATGTCGTGGGTTGTCCGACATAGGTGTGGGTTGCACTCTAAGTTTCACAGCATAGACATTAGAAGCGTATACATCTGCCCTTGCTTTCAGACTTTTTCCCCGTATCTCACCTATTTTTTCTCCTATCTTGAAAATCCTGTTTTCTTCTATGCCAGAAATTCGGCAGACTGAAGTTTCACGCCTGGGGTGTGGTAAAAAGGCTCTATATATAACCCGACCTTCTTTCGGATTGAACTTGCCCCTTTGTTCAAATATATAGCGTGTAAGCTTTTCTGTTGGTGATACGGTTTCGTTCACTTTTTCGCTGGGAATCGGCTGCTGATTTTATTAAAGAGCTTACTGAGACCATCAGGAGTATACGGCACAACACCATGCTCTTTCTCTAAACCGAAGATACCTGCATAAGTTACTTCGTTACTTCCGTCAACACTTATAACAAATACCTGTTTATTCTTTTTATACCACTCAAAACCAATGCCACCATCGGGTTCGGGGCTCAACTCAGGTAAGAGAGTGTATGACGAAATCCAATAGAGGAGCATTTCACGCGCCTGATAATAAGTGTTATCCGAAATTGGTTCGGCATCATATCCATCCCAGTTTGGCTCAGAAGCTTCCTCTCGAATCTCTTGAAGAGCTTCAATCATTCGATCTAAGGGAAGCTTGGTGGTGGCAACTTGATTGATTTTATCTCTTGCCATGTCAAGATGCTTGTGAATCGCTTTTGAATGAGGTCCTACGCCCGTGTCCAAAATCATGGATGCCATCAATCCCCGATAAGATTCATCTCGTTCTAATAAACTTACTGGCATAATTCGGCTACCCTTTCCGTTATGCTACTAAAGAAAATTTTATTTTTAAAAGCACGGAGATCCTCTAAAACGGCCCATATTTCATCATCGTTAATGTTAAAATTATTGTCTTGGGTAACTTCTATATCAAGTAACAGCGGTACTGTGCCAGGACTGTCTGGGGGCTCTGACATTTGAGTAATTATCCCCCGTGCCTTGATAGAAGAATCAAAAAACTGTATCCTTGTTAAAAAAGAATCAAGGCGCTGAGGTAAGTTTTCCGGAATTTCAGGTGGAGCAGTCAGGTAATCAGATAACTCGATCGTCGGTTCGGGGATTTCGATCCGGTTAACATATCTTAGCCCTAACCCGGTTACTACCTCTGGTGGAGCAATTTCCTTAAATATCTTCCATAATTTACGAGCCTCATCCCGCATTTGCTCCCAGGTTTCATAAGGCTCAATTTTATTGAAAGTAAAACCGTTCAACCTGGCTTGGATGATTTGTTTTTCATCCTCGGATAAATACCAATAGCCTTGAATCCCATGGTCCTTTGTTGACTGAGTGAAAGTTTTACTACCAACCTGAAACGTTCCTTCCCATTGTTTGCGAATCTGTTTATGAGGATAGTCTCCTTTTATTTTATCGTGTATAGATTCTAGTCTGGAAATATAACCTGGATCCAGGGAATACCAGATATCAATGAGCGCTTCTTTTATTGGCGCGTTTGTTAGGTGTCTTGGCTCTATCATAGATTGAGACTATTATCTCTTTGTGGTAGTTGAATTATACATTCATACTGACTCAAGATCAAATTTTTTTCAAGGCCTCCCCTTCTCAATTTTCTCCCTCAACATTCTTCTCAGCCTACGACCCGACCTCAAGCGGAACCCGCTTCTTCATTGTTGTGGAGTTCCGGGGACATACTTAATTAATTTCTAAATTCTACACAATCTCACATAGTGAAAATCAAGGACCAGAATTAATGAAACCCCCTCCCCAGCGGGTAGCCCACTTCGAACCGTCCGGGTTGCGAAGCAACAGGAGGGTAATCCCCGCTGGTAGAAAAGGCTCTCCCGGCTGCTATTGAATATAAATGGAAAGTATTAAAAATATGGCCTTTTCTCTTTAAGTTTTCAATTTTTTTATATTGGGCCTTATGAGACTTGACGGAACGCCCTGGCTAACCCTCTTGTCGTTCGGTAGGAATGAAACCAGAGAAAAATCCCCCTATATCCCCCTTTAGAAAAGGGGGATTTTTGCTCAATACCCTTCGCAAGGCCTTTAATACCAAGTTGCGATCAAACATTTACTAATGAATCGTCATTGCGAGGAGCGTAGCGACGAGGCACCCATTAAGAGGCAATCTTAACCTTTTCAATCGGAACGTATTTTTACCATTCTCTCTAAAAGTTGACAAAAGGGCATGGCAAGTTAAAAGAAAAACTTGACAGAGGGTATTAACTGGGCTATTTTCTGAACGAACGCTCAGTCAGGAAGGCCTCATAATGAAAAAACTAGAGCAAGTGAAAAATATACCGACCCTGGTCAAAGACGCCAGCCTGGTCGAAAAAAGACGAAGGCAGATCGTGGAAGCCGCCATGAAGCTGTTCGTGCAAAAAGGCTTTCACCCGACCACCACCCGTGAAATTGCACGCATGGCGGGTTTTTCCATCGGCACCCTTTATGAGTACATCGGTTCCAAGGAAGATGTCCTCTATCTGGTCTGCGAGGCCATCCACTCAGAGATGGAAACCAAACTGAGACAGGCCCTCGATGAAGGCAGCACCGGCCGGGAAACCCTGGTCAACGCCATCTCAAATTATTTTCAGGTCTGTGACCGGATGCAGGACTCGATTTTGCTTATCTACCAGGAATCAAGTTCGCTGGACCGGGACGCCCTCAGGTACGTGCTGGCCAGTGATGAGCGCGTTACCTCTACCTTTGCCAATATCCTGCTTCAGGGTCTTAAGGACGGGACCTTGCACCTGGAAAAGAATAACGTGAAACTTATAGCCCACAATATCATCGTCCTGGGCCACATGTGGACCTTTCGGCGCTGGTTTCTCAGGCGGGCGTTCGGGTTGGAGGAATATATCCGTATTCAGACCTCCTTCCTTTTGAGCGAGCTGACAGGCAAAGGCTAATAAAGGAAAACTTCATATCCCGGGCCACCGGGATTAAATATTATTTTAGGGAAAGCCGCCATGAATGAGACTCAAGTTTACACACCGAAGAACCATGTCAGGGTGGTCTCAGCCACCTCCCTTTTCGATGGTCATGACGCGGCCATCAACATCATGCGCCGGATTCTCCAGGGTTCTGGAGCTGAGGTCATTCATCTGGGACATAATCGCTCGGTTGTTGAGATCGTGGAGGCCGCCATCCAGGAAGATGCGCAGGCGATCGCGGTGAGTTCTTATCAGGGTGGTCATGTTGAGTTCTTCAAATATATCGTGGACCTTCTCAAGGAAAGGGGTTCGGAGCATATCAAGGTCTTTGGAGGCGGGGGAGGAGTGATTGTCCCGGATGAGATTCGAGAAATCGAGGCCTATGGGGTTACGAAGATTTACTCCCCTGAAGATGGCCGACAGATGGGTCTGCAAGGCATGATCAATCACCTCCTGGCCTTTGTGGACTACCCCCCGGAAACAGACAATATCCTCAACAGGGTTTCAGACCTGAATCCGAAAAACCATCCGCTGCTGGCCCGTTTTATTACCATGATCGAACGGGCCAAGGCAGAGGATGACCCTCAGTTCCTGGGACAGCTGCTTAAGGCGCTTGATAAAAAGAAGGACCGGACCGTCCCGGTTCTCGGTATAACCGGGACCGGCGGCGCAGGCAAGTCTTCGCTCATGGACGAGATCGTGCTCCGTTTTTTAAATGATTTTAAGGATCAAACCGTGGCCATTCTCTCGGTGGATCCTTCACGGCGCAAAACCGGCGGGGCCCTGCTCGGCGACCGCATTCGCATGAACTCCCTGGGCCGCGACCGGGTCTATATGCGGTCCCTGGCGACCCGCTCTGCGGAAATCGAGGTTTCGGCGGCCCTGGGAGAGAGTATCGAGGTCCTCAAGGCGGCCGGTTTTAATCTGATTATCATCGAGACGGCCGGCATCGGGCAGGGTGACGCGGCTGTGGTGCCGCTTGTTGATGCATCCCTGTACGTCATGACGGCTGATTACGGGGCGCCTTCCCAGCTGGAAAAGATTGACATGCTCGACTTTGCCCACCTGGTGGTCATTAACAAGTTTGACCGTAAAGGCTCTGAAGACGCCCTGAGGGACGTTCGCAAGCAGTACCAGCGCAACCATTCACTTTTTGAACTGACTCCTGAAGAAATGCCTGTTTACGGGACCATTGCGGCCAAGTTCAACGACGATGGGGTCACGGCCCTCTATCAGACCATCCTTGAGGAGTTGAACAAGAAAACCAGCGCCGCATGGAAGTCATCCTTGCTCAAGCCTGAATCCAGGGTCTCTTCCTCAAAGGCCATTATTATCCCCCCGGAGCGCAGCCGCTATCTCTCCGAGATTGCGGAGACTGTCCGTAATTACCACGGCTGGGTTGGCGAGCAGGCCGGGCTGGCTCAAAGACTGTGGCAGATCGAAGGCGCGCAAGCGGCCTTGAGAGAGGATCAAGAGGAACGGCCTGACCTGACCGACGCCCTTGAAAAAAAACGGGCGCTCCTGCACGGCCAGCTTGACCCGAGTTGTAAACGCCTCCTGGAAGAGTTTAAGGTCTTAAAGAAAGAATATTCAGCAGATGAGTTTGTTTACAGGGTTCGCGGTCAGGAGCTTCATACCCCGCTTTATAGTGAAAGCCTGGCCGGTTCCAGGGTCCCACGTGTAGCCCTGCCCAATTTTCAGAACCCCGGGGATCTCCTGAAATGGCTTCTTTTAGAGAACGTGCCTGGCAGGTTTCCTTACACGGCCGGCGTCTTCCCCTTCAAGCGCCTTGATGAGGAGCCCACCCGGATGTTTGCCGGGGAGGGCGATCCGGCGCGCACCAACCGGCGCTTCAAGTACCTTTCAAAGGGTTACGAGGCCAAACGCCTCTCCACCGCCTTTGATTCGGTCACCCTATACGGACAGGACCCGGAAGAGCGTCCCGACATCTATGGCAAGGTGGGCACCTCCGGCGTCTCAATCTGCACCCTCGACGATATCAAGGTCCTTTACAGGGGCTTTGATCTCGCCGCTTCAAACAACAGTGTCTCCATGACCATCAACGGCCCGGCCCCGATCATTTTAGCTATGTTCTTTAACGCGGCCATAGACCAGCAGCTGGATAAGTTCAAGGCCGAACATGGCTCTCCGCCTGATCCTGAAGAGGAAAAAAGGATCAGATCAGAAACCCTGAAAAATATCCGGGGCACGGTCCAGGCCGACATCCTCAAGGAGGATCAGGGACAGAACACCTGCATCTTCTCCATTGAGTTCGCCCTGAAGATGATGGGCGACATCCAGGCCTACTTCATCGAGCATGAAATCAGAAACTTCTATTCTGTCTCCATCTCCGGGTACCACATTGCCGAGGCCGGGGCCAACCCGATCACCCAGTGCGCCTTCACCCTGGCCAACGGCTTTTCCTATGTCGAATACTACCTCTCCCGCGGCATGAAGATTGATGATTTCGCGCCCAATTTGTCTTTCTTCTTCTCCAACGGCATGGACCCTGAATACACCGTCATCAACCGCGTCGCCCGCCGCATCTGGGCCGTCGCCATGCGCCATAAATACGGGGCCAACGACCGTTCCCAGATACTCAAGGCCCACATCCAGACCAGCGGCCGCTCGCTTCATGCCCAGGAGATTCAGTTCAATGATATCCGGACCACGCTTCAGGCCCTGACCGCCCTTTCTGACAACTGCAACTCCCTGCATACCAACTCCTATGATGAGGCCGTCACCACCCCCACCCAGGAGTCGGTTCGCCGGGCCCTGGCCATCCAGATGATCATCAACCAGGAATATGGCCTGGCCAAGAACGAAAACCCGACCCAGGGCTCCTTCATCATCGAGGAACTGACCCGGCTGGTGGAGGAGGCGATCCTGGAGGAGTTTGATCGTCTCTCTGAACGCGGCGGCGTCCTGGGCGCCATGGAGACCGGGTATCAGCGCTCCAGGATTCAGGAAGAGTCACTTTATTATGAGTCTAAAAAAATGAACGGCGAACTTCCTGTCATAGGCGTCAACATCTTCTTGAATCCAGAGGCCGATGTTGAGGCGGAAACGGCCGGGCTTGAACTGGCCCGGGCCACAGAGGAGGAGAAGGCCAGCCAGCTCAAGCGGCTCAATGAGTTCAAGGCCAGCCACCAGGAGGAAGCCCCGCTCGCCCTGAAGCGGCTGAGGCAGGTGGTTCTGTCCGGGGGGAACATCTTTGCCGAACTCATGGAAACCGTCCGCTGCTGTTCACTCGGTCAGATCTCCCAGGCCCTCTATGAAATCGGAGGCCAGTACCGCAGGAATATGTAACGATATCGTGGGGAGTTTATTCTCTGGGGGAACCCTTTTTTTAAATATAAAAGGGTTCCCCCAGACCCTCTCCCAAAAAAATTGTCTAAAAAAAATGATGAATATTTTTATAGGCTTTCCAACCTGCCCCACATTTAAAAATTGCATCGCCACATTAAAAGCTGATAAACTAATACTGGTCCCAAGCTCCAGACACTTGTAAGTCAGGGTGCGAAGCTCCCTGACAATTTATATTGATTATTTTTCTTAACCCCAGGAGCTAACCATGGTCGAACACATCGGAATCGTGGCTTGTAGCGCCGAGGGGGCGGCTCTGTGCTACCGCACCATCTGCATGGAGGCGGGACTGGAGATGGCAGAGTATGACCATCCTGAGATTACCATGCATACTCATCCGCTGGCGGAATATCTGATCGGTATCCGCGCTGGAGACTGGGAGCTGGTGGCTCATTTGATGCTGTCTTCGGCAAACATCGTTGCCGAGGCTGGTGCGAGCTTTGCCATCTGCCCGGACAACACGGTCCATGAGGCCTACGACCTGGTTGTTCGTGAGTCGCCCATCCCCTGGCTTCATATTGCGGACGCCGTCGGGGCGGAGGCCAGGCGCAAAGGGATTACGCGCCTGGGCGTCCTGGGAACGAAATATCTCATGACCGGCCCGGTCTATGCGGAGACCCTAAAAAAGTTCAGTATAACCTGTGAGATTCCAGATGAAGATGATCGGGAGCGCATTAATAACATTATTTTCAAGGAGCTTGTAAACGCTGTATTTACTGAAGAGTCCCGGCTGTACTTTAATGAAGTCATAGCAAGGCTTAAAGAACGAGGCTGCGAGGCGGCCGTGCTGGGGTGCACGGAGATTCCCCTGATCGTGGACCCGCATGACTGCCCGCTGCCAACCCTGGATTCAACGCGGCTGCTGGCCAGGGCAGCCCTGAGGAAGGCCCTGGGGAAAACCCTGCAATGACCGTAATCCTCCATTGAAGTGCAGTGCAAGAGAGATACATATGATAGTTTGTTCTGATAAGGGTGAGGATAAGCCTGATAACGGAGAGATGGATGAACATTCGAATCGAGTATTTAACAGACGATAATAATGTGATACCTCTCTTGGCTCAGTGGCATTATGATGAATTTGGTCGTTTAAATCCTGTTGATTCTGTTGAAGAACGCTTAGCCAAGCTAAAGGCTCAGGCGGGTTCAAGACAGATCCCGCTGACCCTCGTGGCTTTCACAGGAGAAACCCTTTTGGGTTCCGCCTGTCTTGTGGCTCACGATATGGATACCCGGATGGACCTCTCTCCCTGGCTCGCCACCCTCTTCGTGGCGTCCGAGCATCGGAATCAAGGGGTCGGTTCGGCCCTGGTCGAGCGTGCTGTTGAAGAAGCACAGAAGCTCGGCGTGAAAACGCTTTATCTTTTTACCTGGGATAGAGAAAAATTGTATGCCCGGCTCGGCTGGTCTGTTATCGAGCGCTCGGTTTATCATGGCAGGCAGGTGACTGTGATGTCCATTGAGACAGGGGCATGAGGTTTTTTTGAAGGGGTCTGGAGGAATTCCTTTTTAGTAAATGAGGGTTTCTCAGAAATAAGCGAGAGAAGTTTGATTCGAAATTGGAAACTTTATATTTTTACTTTTTGGGCGGTCATTGCATTGGCGGGCTTGCTCCCCGGCTGCACTGATCAATCGTCCCCGGGCCCTGTTTTGACCGTGATGAGTTACAATATCGGAACCAGAGGCCTGCCAATCCCCAGGACGGACGAGATAGCTGAGATCGTGCGAAGGCACGATGTACCGGACATCCTCCTGATCCAGGATGCGCCCTGGAAGGTAAAAATCAAGGACCTGGCCGGGTCGTTAGGTTTTGCCTATTTTATTTCCGGAAGGAAGGAGCCGCCTTATACCAATTTAGGAATCCTATCGAAGCGGCCTCTTTTTAACATAGATAAAATCCGCTTCAATATCACTCCAACTGACCTGAGACCTGCAGCCTTGTGTGCTGAAATCGCTATGGCCGGTAAGACGGTGCTTCTCTGCTCCGTCCATCTGGCAAGTCTAAGATTCGAGCTTGACAGAATGGTAAAGGAAGGAGAATCCTATATCCCGAGTGCCTTACGCCTGGTTGGCGATGAATTCTTACGTGATTCAAAACATACCAGGAGCATAGAAAAACTACTGAAATGGCTCGAAACCAAACCATATGACGCAGCCATTATCGGTGGGGATTTCAACACATTCATCTTCACCAAACCCATCCGCGCCATGAATCGCCGTTTCGATGACGCCCTCTGGCCGTCCAGAGATTACTTCCGCGGAACGTACCGGGAAGTTAGTTTTCCGATTAAACCGAGAATAGATTTCATCTTCCATTCAAAAGATATTGAGTGCTTAAAGGCCGAAATTATCCGGGAAACCCCGGGGGATCATTATCCCCTTAAGGCGACGTTTGGCCTGGACTGAGACAAAACCCAGGAGTTTGTTTCAAAGCAATAGGTTAGCGGTTTAAATAATAAAGGCCTTTGGCGGGCCAGGGAGATGATTCCCTTTCTAAGCTTGGAGCTTCTCCTTTAGTAACTCGTTCACAGCCCGGGGATCAGCCTGACCTTTTGTCTTCTTCATGACCTGGCCCACGAAGAAGCCTAAAATTTTTTCTTTACCGGCCTGGTACTGCCTCACCTGCTCAGTATGGTCGTTCATAATTTCTTCGATAATCGCATTCAGGTGGGAGGTGTCAGAAACCAGCTCCAGGCCTTTTTCCTTAACGATCTCCACCGGGTCCTTACCTGTCTGGTACATCTCCGAGAAAATGGTCTTGGCCATCTTGCCGCTGATTTCGCCTTTTGCAACGAGCTTAAGCAGGCTGCCTAACTGGTCCGGCTTGACCGGACATTCATTGATCTCCCTTTCGTCCGCCTTGAGCTCCCGCAGCAGTTCCGACATGATCCAGTTGCTCAGGGTTTTCGACTCATTGAAGGTCTTGAGGCTCGCTTCAAAGTAGTCGGCCAGGGCCCTGGAGGAGGTCAGGATTTCAGCGTCATACTGAGGCAGGTCGTACTCCCTGACAAAGCGCTCCCTCCGGGCCGCAGGCAGCTCAGGCAGGGTGCTTCTGATCTGTTCGATCCATTCATCATCAATAACAATTGGCGTCAGATCAGGGTCGGGGAAGTAGCGGTAGTCGTGGCTCTCTTCTTTACTCCTCATCGGCTCGGTAATGCCCCTGGATTCATTCCATAACCTCGTCTCCTGGATAACCTCCTCCCCGTCTTCGATCACGGCCTGCTGACGCCTTATTTCATATTCCAGGGCGCGGGCCACATGGCGGAAGGAGTTCATGTTCTTCAGTTCGGTTCGGGTGCCGAACTCCTTCTGACCGACCGGGCGGATGGAAACATTGGCGTCACAGCGGAAGCTGCCTTCCTCCATATTACCATCGCAGATTTCGAGGTAAACCAGGATATCGCGCAGCTCCTTCAGATAGGCCGTCGCCTCCTCAGGGGAACGAATATCTGGCTCGGAGACGATCTCGATTAGAGGCACTCCGGTTCGGTTGAAATCCACGTAAGAGACCGCTTTGGATTCATCATGGATGAGCTTGCCCGCGTCTTCCTCCATGTGGATGCGGGTCAGGCCGATGCGTTTGGTCTGATCGTTGGTGCTGATTTCCACCCAGCCGCGCTCAGCCAGGGGTGATTCATATTGGGAAATCTGGTAGCCCTTGGGCAGGTCCGGATAAAAGTAGTTCTTCCGGGCAAAGATGCTCCACGAGGCAACCTGGCAGTTGGTGGCCAGGGCCATCTTTATGGTGTAATCCACCACCTTTTTGTTGAGCACAGGCAGCACCCCGGGCATGCCCAGGCAAACCGGACAGGTGTGGGTGTTGGGCCGCGCCCCGAACTGAGTGGAACAGGAACAAAAAATCTTGGATTTAGTTAAAAGCTGGGCATGCACCTCCAGCCCGATTACTGCTTCAAAATTCATAAGCAGACCCCGAGGGTAGATATCACCTAAAACCTATCACTTATTATTTTTTATCTCAAGGCCTGAGGTCAGCCTTGACCATAGAGTTTTGAAACATGGGTAACACCAACAACTACCTAAGGGCTCCGCCGGCTTTCTTACGCTTGCCGCTCGTTCGTCCATCCATGGACTCACTCACTTTGATTCTCTTCGCCTTGTTCCTCCTGAACCGGCAGCAGAGAAACAGTCGCTTCAGAAAACCGGCTGAACCCTTTCTGGATCAAATATATGCTTAATATGGTTACTAAAACTGGATTTTAAACCGGAACCTAACCTTGAGGTTTGAATTTTGGCAGGCTGAATTCCTCGTTAATATCCTCCCATGTCACCTCCACATCCATGTCACACCTGACCTCCTGCGGGTCACAGCCGACAATATTGCTCAGGAGCCGCGGACCCTCCTCCAGCTCGATGCTGGCGGTTACGTAAGGGAGATCACTGGCAAAGGCCTTGTGATAGGCGGTGTGATAGACGACAAAGGTGTAAACCTTTCCTCTGCCGCTGGCCGTTATCCACTCTGTTTCTTCAGAATAGCACGTCGGGCAGAGGATGGAGGCTGGCCACCGGACATGGCCGCAGCTACGGCATTTCTGAAATCGTAATTCATGCCGCTGGCAGCCTTCCCAGAACGCCTTGGTGTCGGCATCAGGACGCGGCAGGGGCTTCTCGTAAGTCATACGCGATTATAACCTCCGTAAGATGCAGCAGGTATGCGTCTGCAAAATGCCGCCGTTGTCACTGCATAGAATGATCTCCGGCTGCTTGGTTCGAGTTTTGGGTCCGAGCTGCCTGTCGCTGCACCGGCCCATGATCTGCATCACGCCTTCGGTCAATGGCGTCAGGCCCATAAAATAAGCCTCGGACAGCAGCCCTCCTGAAGTATTGACCGGGAGCCTCCCGCCTGGCGCGATGGCTCCGTCTTTAAACCAGTCTTGTCCTTCACCCGGCCCGAAAAAGCCGTAATCCTGCAGGGTGATTTCCACGGTATAGGTGAAGCAGTCGTAAATTTCGCAAGCGTCAATATCGCTGCAGGTAATCCCTGCCATGTTAAACGCTGTTTGACCGGCTGTCCTGGCCCCGGTTGGCCCGGCCAGACGGTCCGATTGATAAACATCATAAGAAGGGTTGTGCTGACCCAGGCCCATGATCACGGCTGGAGGGTGTTTCAGGTCCCGCGCCCTCTCCAGGGAGGTGATGACATAAGCCCGGCCGCCATCGTTAATTAAGCAGCAGTCATTGAGCCGGAACGGCTCGACGACCCACCTGGCGTTGTAGTAATCATCATAGGTCAGGGGACGGCCGTGCATGATGGCCCTTGGGTTCAGGTTCGCCCACCGGCGCTGCCCCACGGCGATCTCCTTCCACGTTTCAGGTCCGGTGCCAAAGGTGTGCATGGCCCGCCGGGCGGCCATGCCATAGCCCGCTACCGCCCCGAACTCCCCGAAAACCTCCTTATCACCCTGACCCATGGCAAAACCACGCGCTCCCGCAGACATCTTAAAGGCATAGCCTACCACGATATAACGGCACAGACCCGCTTCCAGAGCGCCGAGGGCATGGTGGAGATGAGTCCGGGCGCAGTTGGCTTCCTGGCTCAGCAGGTTTGGAGACAGGCCCAGGTGCTGGGCCACCAGGTACGGCGTCACTTCCTCTTCGCCCGACTCTGGCGGAAAATAACGATAGCACATCAGGCCGTCAATATCCTCTCTCGTCAAACCCGCGTCCTTAATGGCGTTTGCGCAGGCCTCGACGTAAAAACTGAGCGCGGTTCGGTCTGGGACGCGGCCTTGAGGGGTGTACCCGACTCCGACAATGGCGTATTTATCTTTTAAAGTCATGGGTTCCCTTTCTGATGAAAATCTGAATGACCGGTTCATACTTTCAAATTCATGCTCAGGAGTCAAGATCGTTTCCCTGCCTCATAATCAGCGGCAATTTGACAAACTCTTTGACGAATCATTTGAACATAGATATGCTTTGTATATGAAAGCGGTCGCGTTAAACCCCATTTAATCGTCAGGGATGGCGGTTTTTAAGGAAAGGGCGCAGCATGATCATCAAGGAACTGTCTGAATTGGAAAAGTACAAACAGGATACCGACACCACCACCCATCTTTATGAAGGCATCCTGTGAGGCCCTTGAACTGGCCCGGCAGCCGGAAAACCAGGGGGAAAAAATCGTTGTCATCTTACCCAACACCGGTGAACGATATATCAGCACTGATCTGTTTATTGGTTAAAGGTATTTGCGACAGGGTTGTGCTCACTCCGGCTGTGACCATGCCCGTTCCAGGTAGCCTCCGAAAGACATGATAACCATCTTCCTCATCGCCATTGGTTTAGCTATGGACGCCTTCGCCGTGTCCATCACCAGCGGCCTGGCCTGCAAACCCTTGAAACTCTCTTTCACACTGAAGATTGCCGCTTTCTTCGGTCTGTTTCAGGCCATGATGCCGGTCATCGGCTGGCTGGCCGGGATTAGTTGTCGAGATTTCATCGCAGACATAGACCACTGGATTGCTTTTGGTTTGTTAAGCTTCATCGGGTGTAAAATGATCGCCGAATCCGCTGGCATGAACTCCAAAGATGATGCACCTGAGATGATGAATAATTACAAAATACTCATTCTGGCCATTGCCACCAGTATTGACGCTTTGGCCGTCGGTCTGAGCCTTTCCTTCCTTAAGGCTGCCATCCTCTTTCCGGTGATCATTATCGGGGCCGTGACATTTGTTCTCTCTATTTTAGGCGTGGTTATCGGTCACAAGCTCGGACATTTTTTTGAAAAAAAGGCGGAAATCCTGGGCGGCCTGATCCTGATCGGGATCGGGATAAAGATATTGATTGAACACCTAGCCTAGTTTTTTCATCCATAATTTTAAGATAACTCTTTCTTTACCTAAAAAGGCCTGCCTTCATGTTAAATCGTTTGCCTCTGCCCTTGATGTAAAATCAGGCCGTCATCAAATACTATTTTTAAAAACCAGTAGATTTTGATAAGATCAAACATACATTGAAAAAAAACAGAGACAATTGAGTGAAAGGATTAAGAAAGAAAAAGGAAGCAGCCGAAACGCTTCACCAGAAGCGGGTCATGAGCCGCACGGGCGAGTGTTACCGAACTTTGAGGAGGGTGCGCCTCTTTAAATAATGAAATTTTTTATCACCGGCGGAACCGGTTTTATCGGCCAGGCTTTACTGAAGCGGCTCCTGGAGGCGGGCCATGAAATAAGCCTGTTGACCAGATCGGCCCGGGGTCGGGAGCATTTAAAGGATAAGGTTCGCCTGATCGAAGGGGATCCAAGCCGGCCCGGCCTCTGGCAGGAGGAGGTCGTCCGGGCTGAGGCTGTCATCAACCTGGCCGGAGCCTCGATCTTTTCCCGGTGGAGCAAGAGGGTCAAACGAAAGCTCCTCGAGAGCCGTGTCCTGACGACCAGGCGCCTGGTCGAAGCCATGGCCTCCTCGAAGGACGGTCCCCAGGTCCTGCTCAGCGCCTCGGCCGTGGGCTACTATGGCTTTCAAGGGGATGAGGAGATAGATGAGTCTGTGACACATGGCGACGACTTCCTGGCCCAGACCTGCCAGGCCTGGGAGGCGGAAGCCCTCAAGGCAAAGGAGGCCGGAATTCGAGTCGCGCTGATGCGTTTTGGCATCGTCCTCGGCCAGGAGGGAGGAGCGCTGAAACTGATGCTGCCGCTCTTCCGGATCGGGCTGGGCGGCCGGTTAGGCAAAGGCAGCCAGTGGTTTTCCTGGATCCACCGGGCTGATCTGGTAGAGGCCATTGTCTTCATTTTGGATCATCCTGAGGCCCAGGGACCGATTAACTTTACCGCGCCCGAACCCGTGACCAACGCCGAGCTGACCCGCGCCCTGAGTCAGGCACTGCACCGGCCGGCCATGCTGCCTGTCCCCGGCTTCATAATCAGCCTGGTCCTGGGAGAATTTGGCTCGATCCTGCTGAAAGGTCAGCGTGTCAAGCCCGTTAAACTGGAAAACCTGGGTTTCAATTTCCAGTATCCTTCCATAAACCAGGCCCTGACCGATCTTCTGCCTTGAGGCAGGGGTTGTGCTGTAAAAACAGTAAAAACTGCAACTCTTGCAAAAAATAATTAAATAAGATTTAATCAAACGCCGTGGAGGCAAGAAATGGCTATTGACTCCCTTGTCAAAGTGAAGCGAGACGAGATCCTGAAGGTTGCGGCCCGGCATGGAGTTACTAATGTTAAGGTCTTTGGCTCAGCTGCTCGTGGAGAAATTACCGATAAAAGCGATATAGACTTTTTGGTCGAAACTGGAGAGGTCCGATCTTCCTTCTTCCCCGGCGGTTTGATTGCAGATCTTGAAGAATTACTTGGACGACGGGTGGATGTCGTCGAACCGGATGGCCTGCATTGGTTTGTCCGCGACCGCATCCTAAAGGAGGCCGTGTTGCTTTGAAAGATGAACGTTTATACCTGCTTCACATTTTGGAATCTATCAACCGGATAGAGCAATATACTGCTGAGGGTAAAGAAACATTTTTTCAAGATGTAAAAACTCAGGATGCGGTTTTGCGCAACCTTCAGGTCCTGGCGGAATCAACTCAACACCTGTCCGATCATTTGAAGGCCAGCCATCCAGACGTACCATGGCGAGCAATCGCTGGCCTCCGCAATGTCTTGGTCCACGACTATCTTGGGATCAAACTTGAAACAGTCTGGCGCACTATAGAGACTGATCTTCTCGACCTGAAAACTAAAGCCCAAAATATTTTGGATCAGATGGAAAAATAATTGATTCAGCTATCCTTTGACACCGCTTGCATATTTTTCATCGCTGCCTCAGCATCCAGCATATGATGTCAGACCCGTATGAGTCAATCATCATCCAGCCATGGTCTAAAAAAGCTTTTCATCGCAGCCCTGCTTTCTCAAAGAGCCGACCTTGATGACCCTCAGCGCGGCTCAATCATCGCCGCCTTTCCAGAATTTAATACTTATGACCCGATAGAAATCCGGTCGGCCCTGGAAAATATCCGCCAGAATAAAGGCTGGGAAAGGATTTTCCATCCCAGGGCTTTAAACTGGCCTTCTTCCCGGCAGATAGAAAAGGCCCTGACTCAGGCCCGGGAATGGTTTGATCGAGCGGTCTTTGTCATGGCCGCTGAAGAGCTTGGCTTATCTTCAAAAGCAGAGATAACCTTTTCGCCAGTCTTTTTTGCCTGGGGCAGCAGGCAAATTTTAAATCTGCCTCGGGCCGCGGTGCTCAATTCAAGAAAACCTCGCTTCGTCTCCCCGCAGGACCGCTGGATAAAGGTAACCAAGTGGCTGGTTCAACTGGCCTTGGATCAAGGCTGCGGCCTCGTGACCAGCTGGGGCAACTATCCCTATGAACTTGTTTGCTCCCTGGCAAAAATAGCCGGGTGTCCCACTCTTATTATCTGCGACAGCCTCCTGCCTTTCATGCTTTCTCAGGAAAAAATGAACAGTTTCCTGGCGAGATACGATCGAATGTTTCCTCCCGGGCAGACCCTTTTCCTGTCCCCTTTTTCGCCGGGACGTCTTCCGCCGCGCAAACTAAGGGGCATCCAACGGGACGCCTGCCTGGTGATCCTGTCTTCGTCTATCCTGGCCGCTGAGATCAGGTCTGGAGGCAACATGGAGCGGTTGATCAGGGAGGCGCTCAAACAGGAGGCAGACGCCAAGGTCTTTCGACCTGATGAGTTCGACCGCGCCACGGCTGGGAATAAAACATTATTAAGCCTTGGCGCTCAGGCCTGCCGCCTGCCTTTGGCGCCCATTCAAACTGATCTCAAGGAAGAAAAGATCGTCGCCCGAGACGGGGTCACCATTCAAACCGACCTCAAGGATAACACCTATCTGATTCATTTCACTCGATCCTGTCCCGGACCGTGGCCCGGGCAGCCTCTAGATGAATACTACCGCTCTCTTCTGGAAATGAAAAAAGAAGCGGCTCATACTGCTTTTGACACCTTGAACCGGATCCTCAAGGAGCAGAGAATCCGGGGAAGCGGTCATCTGATTCGAGGCCGGATGCCGGTTGTATCTCTGACGGCTCAATCTTTGAAAGATTTGAAGAGCCTGATTCGCTGGCGGCGGGGGCTTGTCCGCTGGGCCTTTGAGCCGTATGGCATCGCCATGGCCCGGGCTCTTCTAGTTGAGCTTGGCGCGCGCCCTGTGATTTATGGTGGAGAAGAAGACTGGCAAAGGTTACCGCATGACCGGAAGTATCGTTTTCAGCTTCATCAGCCGCCTGACACGGACTGGTCGCTGGAAAAAGAGTGGCGTTTGCCTCAAGATTTGAATTTAAAAGACATCCCAGAGGAGCATATCAGAATCATACTTCCTTCAACTCATGAGGCCATGCTGATAGCCTCTGCCTTCAGCTATCAGGTTGTTTTAGCCGAAGGATTTAAGGAAGCATCGAAGAAAGGCAGGCCGTGAATCACGGACAAAATAGGGTGCGGGCCTATCCGTGCTACCATAACCCACACCATGACACAACCGGCCTGATGAACTAGGTTGAGCGGACCCCGGCCGATTGGCTCATCCAGGTCCTGGCTTACGTCTCATGCGCCTAACTGCTCCTCCAGCCAGCTCTTGAGAGGCTCCTTGATCTGTATCACCTCTCTCCAGCTTGGGTCCCTGCTGTTTCGGAATCCGCCATCAAAGCAAAGGTGATTTTTTTCGCTAGTTTCACTGGTTCTTGCATTAACGCTCTTCCTTGATCGAGCCATGGGTGCTTCTCGGCTATTTATAAAAAATCCTTTCAAACGATTGCGATAAATTTTATATTCCCATTAAGGTTCCATCATTCCTCTAGACCGGCTAGCTTCATTTCTTCGTTACGGCCGTTATTAAAAATATTGCGAGCAATGAAGCTGGGCTCATGTTCACCCATAATGCCAAGCAGTTCACCCTTCAGACGGTGTGTTTCCTTTTCTTCTTCTGGGTTTAAATCTGAGGCCAGTGCCATATCCGCGAATTGCAGGGCCATGGCCGTCCGGCCTTCTTCCTTTAACATGCGGGCCTTGTCAATGATTTTGTCCTGACCGATTAGGCTGGCAACCTCCTTATAAATATCCATCTTCTTTGGAGGGAAGAGATCAGAGGGGTTTCCATTGTACCAGCCGGCGTACTGACGCAGAATGCCATGAACAACGAATTTCGGATGACCGTAAATCGGCGCGAGGATTTCTGAATTCTTCATGTCATCAGTCAGATCAACCTCATGAAGGATATCCTCGTACCACATACCGGCGTTAAGCCGTTTGACCACCTCATCGTGGAGATAGCGGAGAGCCTTTGAAATAGTAAGCAGCCGCTCTCTGATCTTCTCTTTGCCCACGATCAGTGGACTATGTCCTGGCACAAGGACCTCCGGCTCTTTGGCGACAATGGCCTCGAGCCCCTCGGCCCATTCCAGCGTATAGCGTTGAACTTTAAAGGGATTGCCCACATTAGGCATGCCCATAATCACCAGATCTCCAGCGAAAACAGCCTTCTTCTCCGGGACCCAGACCCACAATGCATCATCGGTTTCCCCTTTTTCATGAAAGGCGTGTAGCTCAGTCTCACCGACTGTAAGGCTTATACTTTGATCAAAGGTGATGTCTGGATTTTCTCTGGGAGGAATAAAGGCCGGGATGTCTTCAGGTATGGCAAATTGAATTCTGTTGATGTAGCCGTGATACTTGTCGAGCATCCGGTAGCGGTTTAATCGTTTCAGCACGTTGCGATGAGCGATGACTCCTGGCCGAGGGTTGCCGTTTTTCTCGGCCTCCTCGAACATCGTATCAAGTGAGAAGGCGTGGTCTAAATGGCCATGAGTCAGGAAAATCGTATGAACCGGAGCGCTCAGCTTTTGCCTGAGCATGCCCATCATCCCAGGGACGGCTCGAACACCTGGAATGTCTATTAAGACGAGACCTGCTTTGGTCTCGACTAGGCCGGTGTTCGCAAAGCCTGGAATCATCCAGACGCCTTCAACAGGGTTTTCCAGGGTCCTGTTTTCCCTGCTGGTGGCGGTTTCCGTTAATGATGCTTTTTTCACAATACCCTCCTTAGACAAGTTTAGCTCAGATTACAGGTCACATCCTGCCTTGTAAAAATATTTTGGCAAGAATTCCATGTCAGATGACAAAGCCAATGAATTTTTTCTAAGCCAGATAAGACTATTTCTTTCCGGCGCAGGCGTCAATACCCAGGAAGGATGTCATGTCAATAGAAAATTAAAATGTCCGGTGTTCATAGCACATTAAATGTCCGGTTGCCTTTTTTTGTTTCTGTTTATCATTCAATTACACCATGGAACCAAACTGCCTTCAGCGCGAACAGTAATTGATTCGGATGCACGTATACTGAACTTCCTTCCTTATCACTTTCTTCACTGAGATATTGAATCGGCTCACTATCTTGTACTTAATCATCTGAAAGACATTTCATTTGACATTGCTAGCGAACCCATACATATTTGGTATATATTTCATAAACAACTAGCAACTGAACCCATATTTCTGAATGACAAGGAAGTGCAGCGGTTAATTGAATAGATTATCCGCAGGCTCATAAAGGCAGTTTCTCGCATTTCATACCACGGCCGTCGCTGGTGGGTGCATGTCGCTTTGGCTTTCCCGCTGATAAGCCCGATAAGGAGGGAGAAAGTGGAGATTCAGGAGCCTGAAATTAAACCGGACGACATATTGATTCTATCTGACAACAATTTCAATCCAAACAATATCTGTTTCTCTTTCCTTCATTCAAGTCCCTCGACCTGGCCGTTAAGATCATTATCTTCGGGACCCTGGTAGCGAGCTACGATATCCTCCTCGGATATACCGGCATTATCTCTTTCGGGCACGCCATGTTCTTTGGGATCGGGGCTTACAGCATGGGCTTTTTTCTGAGTAAATACGGGAGCCCAACCTACCTGAACATGGTCATGGCCTTCATGATCGCGGTCATGGTCGCCTTCCTCCTGGCCTTGGTTATCAGCTTCATATCCCTCAGGGTCAAGGCTATTTTCTTTGCCATGGTCACCCTGGCCCTGGCCGAATTTTCCATGATCCTGGCCATGAAACTGAGCCGATTTTCCGGGGGCGAAGACGGCATAAGCATGTCCTTGCCCGGAATACTTACGGTTTCAACCGATTTTGGCCGATTTCTGGGCCTGGACCTCACCGGTCGAATCATGAGCTATTACTTCATCCTGCTGGTCTGCCTTGGTCTATTTCTGGTCATGCTCCGCTTTACTGAGTCTCCGCTCGGCCGGGTACTCCAGTCCATTCGGGACAATGTCCAGCGGGCCGAAGCCCTGGGTTACACCACATTTGTATATCAGACTATTTCCATTACCTTTGGATGTATCGTGGCCACTATTATGGGGGGTCTCTACGCCCTGTGGGTCGGCTACGTCAATCCGGAATCCACTTTGCACGTCACCATTGTGCTGGATATCCTTGTCATGGTTATTATCGGAGGAATGGGCACCCTATATGGAGGCATTATCGGCGCAGGCTTTCTTCAGATGGCCCAGACGTATCTGCCCGACCTGCAAAACCTGGCCAAGGACCTTCTGCCAAACGCCACTCTGCTGCATACTGCGTTGGAACGCTGGCTTCTCATCTTCGGGATCCTTTTTATCCTGGTCGTGTTCTTCTTTCCTCGAGGCGTCATGGGTACTATTCAGGAATTTACGGCTCGCCGAAAAGCAGCCAAGGCCTCTTGAGGACGTGTTAAGCAATAAAGATCGGAGGGTGATGCATGTCTGAACCGAGAATGAAAAAGGCAAAGGGAGATGGAGTAGAAATCCAACTGGCCATTTGGGAAGGTGGAGGGAAAACAATCCTGTGCATCCACGGCCTCACGGCCAATTCACGATGCTGGGACACGCTGGCTGAAACTCTGGCTCCCACTCATCGTGTCCTGGCCATGGATTTAAGGGGAAGAGGGCTTTCAGAGAAGCCGCCTTCAGGTTATTCCATTGCCCAGCACGTCAAAGATGTTCTGGCCCTTTTAGATGATTTAAAATTGGAACGGGCCGTCATCATGGGGCATTCTTTGGGCGCCATCATCGCCATGGCGTTTGGGGCCGAACACCCGGATCGTGTAGACAGACTCATTCTGATTGACGCCGGTGGCAAGGTCTCCGAAGAGCAGATGACAAAATTTTACGCAGGCATTAAGCCGTCACTGGGCCGCCTGGGCCAAATCTTTCCCACCTTTGAAGCGTATTTGGCTCCCTTGAAACAGGCCCCTTTCAATCAGCCTTGGGTACCAGCCCTGGAGACTTATTTTCGATATGAGGTCGAGGAAATTGAAGGCGGGGTTCGCTCCCGAGTTCAGCCGGGCCATATCCAGGAAGAAATCCTCAATAATTCATTGGTAGACGTAAGCCGGTTTTACTCGAAGATAACCAACTCAGTCCTTATCCTGCGGGCTACGGATGGGCTATTGGCTAAGGACGATTACCTGCTTCCTCTAGAGGCGGCGGAGAGAATGGTGCGGGAAATGCCAAACGCCAAGTGTGTGGACGTGGAAGGTGCCAATCATTACACTATTATCTTTCGGCCGAATGAAATGAGGGACCGTGCTATTGATAACTTTCTCGCTGAGTAGTAACCGAACCATTATCTAGATTTAATCATATAATGGCATAAGAGATGGATTTCAAATTTGTGACAAAAGACCTGAATATCGGTATAATATCACAAATTAGCAGCATTTGTCAGCGAAGTTATGTTCTAAAATCGTGACTATTAAATGCTGCTATTACGCTACTTAATTCAAAGTTAGCCACTAAATCATATGATTTCCTTCAACGACATTGAGGCTGCCTATCTGTTTGTCAGTTCAGCACGCTGCGGGATGAATTCTGCTGTGCTCCGCAAGGACACAGGACAGATACTCTATCAGTCTGAAATGGGTGATATTGACGAGATTGAGGATGAATATCTTGATTGGGACATGTGCGTCGAGATCCCCCACAAGAACGATCTTGATTTGGGGGAACAACTTGTCTTTGCCTTTGTCAATGCACACATTCCAGATGAATACGATAGGGTTCACCAGATGTTCAGACAGCGCGGAGCTTATGGAAATTTCAAAAGCTTCCTCGAGTCGAGAGGACTGCTCAACACCTGGTACGAATTCGAGCACAAGCGTGAGGAACGGGCGCTGCGACAGTGGTGCCAGGAGAATGAGATAGAGCTGTCAAGTTAACAATGGCGTGCAAGCTGATCACCTTTCCGCTCGCACTCTAAGCGGCTCTTGTGCCTTTAAGATTACATTACCCGTCGTCCCGAAAGAGCGGCTGACCAAGGCATACGCTAATGGGCGAGGGTGTGTTTTCTTAAATGGATTAAGTCTCTTCTGAAACTTAGCAAAGCAATAGCGGACTTGGAGCCGACATGTATGCCTGCGGTTTACCGGAGCGTCACCCGCTCCCCCTCCAGGTCCAGCAGCCATCTCTTCCAGTCCAGGCCCCCTCCGAAACCGGTCAATTGACCCCCTGACCCCAGGACCCGGTGGCAGGGGATGACCACGCCGATGGGATTGGCTCCGCAAGCCCGGCCCACGGCCCGGGCCGCCTTTAGGCGGCCGATGGACCTGGCCACCTCACCATAGGTCATGGTGCGGCCATAGGGTATCTCCCTGAGCGCCTGCCAGGTCTCTTTTTGAAAGTCAGTCCCCCTTACATCCAGGGCCAGATCAAAGATTTTACGTTTACCTTCCAGGTATTCCTGAATCTGGGAGGCGGCGTCCACGACGGAAGGCAGAAGGCGCGACTCAGGAAACCAGCGGCGGGTAAATGCCGTTAAATGGTCCAGACCTTCAGGCCCGAAACTTACGTGTATCAAGCCCTGGCGCGTTTCGGCGACGAAAAGGGGGCCGGGAGGAGCCTCGATCACGGTATAGGCGATATTCATTTTAAGTCCTCGCTTATCGGTTGGTGTGTTCGCCCGGCCTGGGGGGCCCCAAGTTTTTGTCCCTGCCAGGTGTCCATTTCCTCAAGACGCTGCCTGATGAAGGCAATGGTGCGGTGCTTGTCAAGGCTCCACTCAGGCGCTATCAGCCTGGCCGGGTCAGGGTCGCCGGTCAGGCGGTGAATGACCATGCCCGAAGGAATGTTCTCCAGGAAACCGACGGCCAGACGCACGTATTCTTCCCGGCTGAGGCAGCGGAAAGAGCCTTGCCGGTACATATCCGCCAACTCCGTCCCGCTGGAAACATAAAGAGAATGTATCTTTACGCCATCCAGCCCCAGGTCTGCCACAAACCCGGCCGTGCTTAAGACATCCTGCTCGCCTTCCTCAGGCAAACCCAGGATGACGTGAGCCAGGACCTTGATCCCTCTGCCTCTGACACGGGAGACGGCCTGGGTAAAATCGGCGGCAGTATGGCCACGATTGATCAAGGCCAGGGTCCGGTCCGAGGCTGATTGAAGACCAAGCTCCAGCCAGACTTCATATTCCTGCGCATACCCGGCCAGGAGATCAAGGGTCTCATCTGGCAGGCAGTCCGGGCGGGTGCCAACAGCCAGGCCGACTACATTTTCCGGGGCCAGGGCCAGGTCCCACATCTCCCTGAGCCGCTCAGGCGGTGCATAGGTATTGGTGAAGGCCTGAAAATAAGCAATAAACTTATCGGCTCGCCGTTTCAATCCAGTCAGGCCGCGTTCAAGCTGCCCGGCCAGGCTCAATCCGGCCCTGGCGGCTCCTGTACCCGAGCCTTTCTCATCACAAAAAATGCAACCGCGATCTGAAAGAGTTCCGTCTCGATTGGGACAACTTAGACCGGCGTCAAGGCTGATCTTGGCGACCGAGCATCCAAAGCGATCTCGGAGATACCTATTTAAGCTGTAATAACGCAAAGTGATATTGGCTGCCTCTGATAAATCAGAAGGCAGACTGCTGAAGATATGCCTTTTAAAAAAACTCTCTCAAATCCAGTGCTGACCTGCCTCTTGGCCTTGATTATAATGGCTATTTCATCTTGGAGAGTCTTTTTCGGGCAACTCCAGCAGAGTATGTCTTGGGATATTGCCTGACTAGCTTTTCTAAAAGAAGCTTGGAACTGGTTTTGTCACCAATATTATAAAAGGCAAAGGCCTGCTTGAGCAGGGCATTGGAGACCCTCTTGCTCCGGCCATACTGTTTGATGACCTTCTGATATTCAAGGATAGCCTCCTCGTATTTCTGCTGCTGGTAAAGACATTCGCTTGCATAAAATTGTGCCGAGGAGGCGAGGTCGGCCCGGGGGTACTTTTTCAAGAATTCTTTGTACTTAGTTAGCGCGGCTTCATAGAGTTTTTTATTGTACAACGCTTCAGCCACCTTGTAATGCTCTTCTGGCGTGGATGGTTTGACCTCGACCTCTGGCTTGGCTTTAAGCGGCGGTTTCTCTTTGCTGACAGAGGCAACCGGTTTGGGTGGCTCAGCCGTTGTCGTTGGAGTGGGTGGGCCGCCGGGGCGAGCCATAGCCGAAGGGCTCATGGGTGACAGGGACAAGGTTGCCTCGAGCCTGTCAAGGCGGAGCTTGATGAAATTCAGGTCCTTTTTCAGGGCTGTGCCTTCGGTGACGTCTATGATCTTCCGCCGCTGACCGAGCTCCACAGCGTTGGTCAAACGCTGAAACTCCGTGTGCATGCGGTCTAATTCCAGGCGGATATCGGGGAGGTTCTGGCGGGTTTGATCCAGCCGGCGTTCAAGTTCGGAGTCCCTGAGCTTGGCCTGGGCGCGCAGGTCGTTCACCTCGGCCCTGAGGGCGCTCATATCCCGATTGTTGGCAGCGACCTGCGTTGAGAGCCGATTAAAGTCTTGCTCGGTTATCACGCATCCTGACAGGCAGAGTGCGCACCCGATCAAGGCTCCAAATAAAAGATGCCTTTTTTTCATAGAGAAGTACTGCCCAGGGGGACTGACCCTCCCCCTGGGCAGGCAGTGCTGTTCTATTCTCCGCTGATAATGACGAATTGAGCGCGCCGATTTTCAGCCCAGGCCTCTTCGTTGTGACCAGGGTTCAGCGGCCGCTCTTCACCGTAAGATATGGTTTCGATACGGGTCGAACTAATACCTCGTGATATGAGATACCTGGCAGCGGCGTAAGCGCGGCGGTCTCCTAAGGCCAGGTTGTAGTCAAGAGTGCCTCGTTCGTCGCAATGCCCCTGAATCTCCACGATGATTTTGGAATGCTTAGTCATGTACTCAGCCTTGGCTTTCAGAACGATTTCCGCATTCGGCTTGATATTGTACTTGTCAAAATCAAAGTGGACATGCTGATTCAGAAACAGGGCCCTTTGGGCGTATGCAGCCGCCTTCTCGCGCGCCTCTCTCTGCGCCCTGGCCTTTTCTTCAGCCGCTATCTTTTTTCGTGCTTCCACGCCCGCCTTCTCGCGTTCTGCCCTTTGGCGTTTTAGACGATCGGCCTCAATCTTGGCTTTTTCCTCAGCTGAAATTACAGGTTTTTCAGCTTTTACCGCTTTTTTTGCACATGAGGTGAAGTTCAATGCCATGAGAGGCAAGATCAAGAGGGCCACCAAGAACAAAATTAATCCATGCCGTTTCATTCTCTCATCTCCTTTGCCTTTTCTCCCGCTTTTGTTTTTGAACCGGGAAAGAGTGGATGAAATTTGGTTGCCACTACCATTTTCTTACTTGCGCCCTTAGTATATCTCGGATCACTTTTAAGGTCAAATATTAATCTGAGAATCTTTTGCTTTAATTAATCTACTGCAGCCGGGGACCAGGTTGGCGCGGTCTGCTCCCCGGGGAAATCCAAAACCAGGGGGCGCTGTCTTTCTCCATTGGCGGTCATGGTGAATATCACAAAGCGGCCCAGGCGGTTCGAGGCGAAGACGATCATACGGCCGTTCGGGGACCAGCAGGGCTTGGTGTCATCCGCCTCATTGGATGTCAATTGCTGGCGATCAGTACCGTCGGGTTTGATGGTGTAAATATTGAACCGCTTTTCGTGCGAGCCGACATAGATCAAGCGGTCTCCTCGCGGTGACCATTGAGGATCGGTATTATATTTGCCTTCAAAAGTGACCCGGCGAATCTCGCCGCCCGTTATGGAGGAGATATAAATCTGGGGGGTGCCCGCCCGGTCGGAAACAAAGGCAAACTGCTTCCCATCCGGGGAGATGGTCGGCGAGATGTTGATCCCCCACAGTCGGGTAAGCTGGCGTTTAATGTGGCCGAGTCTGTCCACTAGATAAATATTTGAGTGGTTCGCCCGGCTGATTGCGACTAAAATATCTCCAAGAGGTGTAAAGTTCGGCGATATATAGAGTCCCTTTACAACCGAGATCTTCCTTTCTCGGCCGTCAGACAGGCGACGAACATACAGCTCGGGCTTCCTTGACCTGTATGAGATATAGGCAAGTTCGTCCCCCTTGCGCGAAAAAGCCGGGCTCAGGTTGAGGGAACGGTTGTTCGTAACCTTAACGAGGTCTTTTTCGCCAAATCTCGTGATGAATATCTCTTTATTTAAACCCTCCTTGCCAACAAAGGCGATCACGGACCCGAAAACGCCCCGCTCTCCGGTCAAGATCAGCATGACCTCGTTGCTGAAGCGGCTGATCATGGCCTGGCTGTCTTTCATGACGCTCTTGTAGCGTTTGCCTAGAAGCATTCGGTTCTCGAATACATCGAAGAGCTTAAGTTCAAGGGTCAGTTCTTCTCCATGGACCTTGAAAGCGCCCTTGATTAGAAGCTCGCTTCCGATCATGAGCCAATCTTTGAAATTGATATCCTTCTCGGCTAGGCCCGCCCTTTTATCGGCTTCAAAGAAGGTTCGCTTATCCAGGACGATAAAAAGACCGGTTAGGTCCAGGTTCTGGCTGAGCAACCGCGGCAAACTTTGACTGATCTCCACCGGCGCGGACGCGGCTAAATCAAGAGGCACGAAGTCAGGCACGGCCAGCGGAATCTTTCGGGCAAACGGCTGATTAATGTCAATGTAAACCCGTCCCATGGCCGGACAGCTCACGAGAATCAGTCCGACCAGCAGGCAGACCAAAAGGCCGACTTTTCGTGAAAATTTCATGGACGTTCCTTCTTGATCCCCGGTCAATCTATTCTCTTCCCAGCCCTGTAGGAGTGAAGCGGAGCCCGACCTCAAAATAACTGCCTTTGAAGGCATCGGGTAGAGGCGGCAAAGGGCTCGAGCGAACGACAGCCTTTTCTGCTGACTGGTCAAAATATTTGTCCCCGGACTTCCTCTCAAACCAGCCCCTGGTAATAGCGCCCGAGGGGGCGATCTGGATGATATAAACCGCCTCCAGAGGCCCTTTTTTGCGGATAAGCCCGGCAGGCGGCATGTTCCAGTTGGCATTGATGACGTTATGAATGACAACCAGATACTCCCCTATCTTGGTATTGAGCTCACTTCTGGACTCGGTTCCTGGCAGACCAAAGGCGCTGGCAGCATCACCAGGCCCCGTCTTCCTTGTCAGCCTGGTGATGGCCGAATCAATCCGATTATCGGCCTGCTGCTTTTGTTGGACTTTGGTCTTTACACGGGCCAGGGCTTTATCAAGGTCCGGGCTGGTGTCCACCCGGCGCGCTGGCCTGGACGGCGGCGGGGCTTTTTTTATCTTTTTAATCTCCGGTTTTTTCTCAAGCTTCTCTTCCACCGGCCCCAGGGGGATCAATTTGGCTTTCTCCTTTGGCGGCACAAAGGCGGGGGCCGGGGCTGGCTTGCTCACGACCTTTTTGGAGGCTGCGAGCGCGGCGGCCTGCGGCGGCAAGGTCACCAGATTAACCGTGTATATCAGCGGCAAAGCACCCCGTCTGGAGGTCATTCCTGGCAAGACGATCAAACCAAAAATAAGCACTGCGAAATGCAAAGCAATCGAAATGAGGATCGTCCATTTAAATTGCGGACTAAGGCCTTCATCAAGAACGGTGTCGGCATAGGCAACACTCATGTTCATGCCTCATCGGTCGGGCCGCCAGACAGATTACACTGCCTCGACAGTTAAACAATCTCTAACCCTCCCAAGTATATCATATTAATTCGCGCCGGGGTTGATTTTGAATATAAATAATTTACTGCTTTTTCGGCGGCTTGATCCGCTCCGATTCGGTGACCAGTCCCAGATTGGTCACGCCGGCCTCGCGAATCTCCGCCATGATCCGAGCCACCTTTCCGTAAGGAATGGCCCTGTCCGCCCGGAGGAAAACCTCCCTGGTCCCCCGAACTTCCATGATCCGCTGGACCTTTATGCCAAGGTCCTGGAGAGTGACTTTATACTCGTCAAGATAGATGTCACCTTCTGCGGTAAGCGAGATAGTAACCCGCTCGCTTTCAGTGCGAATGGCGGTCGTGTCCACCTGAGGCAGGTTGATGTCAATGCCTTGCATCATCATCGGAACCGTAACCATGAAAATAATCAGCAGCACCAGCATCACGTCCACCATGGGCGTGACGTTGATGTCGGACATCAATCTTCGGCTGCCGCCGTTTATATCAAAAGCCATATCCTGTGCTTAACGCTGCGCGCCTGCCTTTTTCAAGGTATCGCGTTCGAGAATATTCAGGAAATCAGAGGAGAAGTTGGTCATCTCCGTTTCAAGGACTCCGACCTGGCTGTTAAAGTGATTAAATGCCACCACGGCCGGGATGGCGGCGGCCAGGCCCGCGGCTGTGGCCACCAGGGCCTCTGAGATTCCCGGCGCCACCACGGCCAGATTGGCCGCACCCACCATGCCGATCTCATGAAAGGAGCCCATGATTCCCCAGACTGTCCCGAACAGGCCGATGAAAGGTGTTGTATTGCCTGTTGTGGCCAGAAAGGAAAGGCTCCGGGTCAGCCGAGTTGATTCAACGCTCATGGCCCGGCGCAACGCTCGCTGGATGTTATCCAGGCCCTGAAACTGTATCGTGACGGTCTCGCCGCCCTCGTCCTCAGGCGTCCCCTCGCGGGCGCTCTTTCGCAGTCGTGTCAGTTCCTGGTATCCCACCCGGAAGATCTCGGCCACAGGACTGGCCTCAAACCTCCGTGATTCATTATAGATAGAGACCAGACTGCGGCTCTTCCAGAACAGTTCCAGAAAATAATAGGATTCCCGGCGCGCTTTGCGAATCTGGTATGCTTTGTAAAGGATAATCGTCCAGGAAATCACAGAAAAGGCCAGCAGAAGGAGCAAGACAAATTTGACCATGAGACCGGCATGGGTAATCATGGCCCAGATATTACTGGTATAAGAAATTGGCCCCGCTCCGGTTAATATTGAAATGAACAGCTCTGAAGTCATAATCTACCTTAGTCTGAAGATACAGCACCTTCCGCAGGGCTTCGCCCTCGGTTATGTCTTGCTGTTTTCACCGATCCATACGCCGGGTTAACATTATAAAAAAAATCCCGCCATGTTCTATTCGTGAGACAATGTCTTAGGTTACCTGTAGTACAATAGTAAGAGCGGTCAAGCAAGTCAAGACCCTTCCTTGAAGAATTTATGGCCTGGCTTTTTCTTGCACCCATAAAATCAAGGGCCATCCTTTTGTTTGCAAGTTGTAAAAAAGAAGAAGTAGTCCAGACCTGCCATGCGGTTAAAGGCAAGGTTGTCAGGCCGGTGTGGGAGCGGTGCGGCTGTAGGAGATGGTCAGGTTATGGCCTCGCGCCAGGGTTATGTCGGTCTGGCCCCTGATCCAGGCGTAGCGCCAGGCGCCGGTAGCCTTTGGCTCCCCGTACTTATCCATAAGCCACCTTTGCAGCTTGATAAAGTCTTCATCCGAAGGCACGCCGTGAAAGGCCAGGGTGACGCTTTTCAGACGCCGATCGGTGTCGAAGGCAAAATTAATGTCATAGTTGGCCGACAGGTCGGTGCCCAGAATCTTGAGAGAACCAAATCGGGCCGGCTGCGCTTCCGGGTAGATAGTCTGGACGCGTGATCTGGTCATGCCCCAGCTCACTCGTCCCCAGCCCTGAAAGGCAAAATCCTGAGGCTGTGAAACAAAGGAAGCATACCCGAAAATCGGGCTGAAACTCATTTTTTAACCCCCCCTGATTTGAGCCGGCGTACTTAGAACCCACCGTCTCGATTACTTTATCGGTTAATAAAAAAAATACTTTAATACTTTTTTGAAGCTCCCGGCTGCAAGCAGCAGGGAATCTTCCAAATGTAAGGTAAGTTGGGCTATTTTACTTTCGCTCGCTAACTCCGCAGCAAGCCGCGAGGAATGCGCTCGCAGGCATTTTCAAGTTCAGGTTTCGGCTTGACAGCACTTTTTGAAAAGCTTATCTAGACATGAGAAAATCTTTAAGGTCAGTTTAGCTTGCATCGCGATTAAGCTAATAGAAGGGAGTCTTGCTTATCCTTGATGGAAAAACGCAAGACAGCTAACGCGAATCTTCCTCTGACTTCTCTGGAACCGGACCTTGAGTCTTTGAGGAAGTTGAGTCATGATCTCGTTGACGCCGGGGCCTTAAGCGGTATTATCAAGACTATGGATGGCCAGAAAACTCCTGGTCTGGCCTTTGTCTTGAAAAACCTGTCCGCAGCAAGCCTCAAAAAGATCCTCAGTCAGGTTGATCTGGTCCTGCCTTTACCTACCGACAGCCTAAAAACCCTCAAGGACCTCGAGGACCTGGTGACGCAGAGTCGGACCATGGCCGAACTCAGCGTCAAGGACCCCCTGACCGCGTTGTTTAATGTGCGGCATTTCATGGGGCAGCTAAGGGTTGAAATAGAACGGGTCAAGCGCACCGAACGGCCCTGCTGTTTGATGATGGTTGACCTGGACAATTTTAAACCGGTCAACGACAAGTATGGGCACCAGACGGGCAGCCAGGTTTTGAAAGACGTGGCCGAGATCATTTTAAAAGAGGTGCGCACGGTGGACCTCGTGGCGCGTTACGGCGGGGATGAATTCGCGATCATCCTGCCTGATACAACGGCCATCAGCGCCTCTAAGATTGCGGAGCGCATCCGTCAGGCCTTTCTGGACGACCGGCGGACCAATCAATACAACATCACCGGTTCGTTCGGCCTGGCGGCGTGTCATTATTTAGACGAGATGAATTTCGAGACTTTTATCGAGCATGCTGACCAGTCCATGTACCAGGCCAAGCGCGAGGGCGGGAATCGTGTCTGCATCTGGGAATCGGACAGGCTCAAGGAAGAATCCACCGAGGTGACTACGGCAGAGAAACAAGCCCTGTTCAGGAATGGAACTTAAACGGTGAAAAGAAAGAGAGCAAGCAGCGGATGGCCCTTGCTATCTTCGTTTTCAAGCGGTAAAGGGGGCGTGGGCAAGACGATCGTGGTGATCAACCTGGCCGCCCTGCTGGCCGGAAAAGGCAGGCAGGTCCTGGTGGTGGACTGCGACCTCGGATTGGCCAACGTGGACATCCTTTTAGGCCTGAGACCCAGGCAAAACCTCTACCATGTCCTCAAGGACGAAGCGGACATCCGTGAGGTGGTCATTGACTCCGGGGCTGGATTCGATCTGATGCCCGCCAGTTCCGGAGTCTCGGACATGGTTGATATCTCCCCGGAAGACCAGGGCCGTTTGATTTCCCAGCTTGGGACCCTGTTCCACCAGTATGACCTGGTGCTCCTGGATACCGGGGCCGGTATTTCTTCACCCATTATACGGTTCAATCATGTGGCTCATGAAAACATCATTCTCCTGACCCCTGAACCCACCTCCATTACCGACGCTTACGCCTTGATCAAGGTCCTCAAGACCCGCCTGGGCCGGGACGGCTTCCATCTGGTGACCAACGTCGTCAAGGACAAGAACGAAGGCCTTGGGGTTGGAAAAAATCTAGCCAGGGTAGCGCAGCGCTTCCTCAAGGCCAACACCTTTTATTTAGGTCATATCGTTGAGGATGAATCAGTCGTTCAGTCTGTGAGGAAGCAAAAGGTTTTGGTGCAGGCCTTCCCCAAGGCGGCCGCCACAGCCTGTTTCAAGGACCTGGCCGGGAAAATCATGACCTGGACTCCCAGAGATGAACGGGATTATTCCCGCCTGTTTGCCAAGGCCTAGCGCCTGCTAAGACCAATCTCCCCGCCTTTCTAAATGTCATCAGTTACCATGTAGGTCAGGGTGCGAAGCTCCCTGACAGAGCTAGCTCAATATTTTATAAAATAAGGGATAAGCTTCGCCTTGAATTGATGTGTATTTACATCATAGAGAAATCTAGTCATATTCCTTTCTAAACTAAAATATGGTCGGGACGACTGGATTTGAACCAGCGACCCCTGCGTCCCGAACGCAGTGCTCTACCAGACTGAGCCACGTCCCGACCAGGAGACAACTATAGCGAACCCGGTAAATGATGGCAAGGGTAATATGGATGAACGATTATTCTGACTTAAGTCAGCTTAAAGTGAAAAAAACGGGCTTAGTCATTTCGCCATAACTGTTAACATTCTAATTTTACGTGTAAATTAATTGACTTGACAGGAACGGTCAAATAGCCTACAGTCCCTTTTCATGTTATTTAAGCATGTCAGGTTAACGGGTGGGCAAGCTAAGTGGCGAAAAAGACAGCGAAAAACCGATAGGCCCATGGCCTATCTGGCTGGCCCTCCTTTTCACCCTTTTGTTCGCTTCCCCTGCTTACTCACTGCAAATAACTTTATACTTCCCTCACAAGAATGAGCCTTCCTTAGGTGTTGAGAAACGGGAGATCAACTTTGGCTCATCCCTGACCGAGCAAGCCCGGAACGTGGTCCTAGCCCTCATGGCCGGCCCGCAAACCAACCTCACGCCGGTCTTTAATCCCGGTGAGCATCTGAGGCAGGTCTTTGTGGACCAGGCCGGGATCGCCTACGTGGATCTCATGGCGACTGCCATTCGAGGGCTGCACGCCGGCGTGCTGCGGGAACGTTTGTGCCTGTGGTCTCTGATCAACTCCCTCTGCCTGAACCTGGAAGGCGTCAAGGCGGTCGAGGTCCTGATCGAGGGCCAGAAGGTCCGGACCCTTTTCGGGCATGTGGATTTATCCCATGCCCTTTACCCTGACTTGAGCTTGATAAAAAAACATGGCCGAAAGTAACCGACTGCGCAGAACCCGGAACATCGGGATCATCGCTCACATTGACGCGGGTAAGACCACTCTGACCGAGCGAATTTTATACTATACCGGCCGGACGCACAAGATGGGCGAGGTCCACAACGGCGAGGCCACCATGGACTGGATGCCCGAGGAGCAGGAACGAGGCATCACCATCACTTCGGCCGTGACGACCTGCCAGTGGCGGGAGGCGGTCATTAACATCATTGACACTCCCGGTCACGTGGACTTCACCATCGAGGTCGAACGAAGCCTTCGCATTTTAGATGGCGCCATCGGGGTCTTCTGCGCCGTGGGCGGGGTGGAGCCTCAATCCGAAACCGTGTGGCGTCAGGCCGATCATTACCACGTGCCCAAGATTGCGTTTATCAATAAGATGGACCGAATCGGGGCGGATTTTAATAACGTCGTTTCCATGCTCAGAGAGCGGTTGGAGGCGAATGTTCTTGAGCTTCAGCTTCCCTGGGGCAAGGAGGAAAACTTTCAGGGGGTCATTGACCTGCTCCGCATGAAGTGTCTGACCTGGGATGCGGAAACCCTGGGGGAGGTGATGGAGGAGACGGAGATACCGCCGGAGATGATCCCAGAGGCTGAAAAGGCCAGGCTGAGGCTCCTGGAGACGGTGGCTGAGACCGACGACCAGATCATGGAAAAGTACCTGAGCGACGAGGAGATTACTACGGCCGAGCTCCTGTCCGCTATTGGGCGGGCGACCGTCAATCTTGAACTGGTGCCTGTTTTTTGCGGCGCGGCCTTGAGAAATCAGGGCGTGCAGCCGCTCCTGGATGGCATCGTGAATTTCCTGCCTTCCCCGCTGGACATCGAGGTTGTCAGGGGTATGGTCCCAGAGAGCAATAAACTGGAAACGCGGCCGGCTGCGGCAAATGTCCCGCTGGCCGCTCTGGTTTTTAAGGTTATGATGGATCAGGGCCGAAAGCTATCCTACCTCAGGGTTTACTCTGGAAGGATGAAGAGAGGGGGCGAGGTCCTGAATGTTCGGCCGAATCAGCGCGAGCGGCTGGCGCGTATCCTGAGGATGCACTCGAACAAGCGGGAGCGGATTGATGAGGCCTCTGCCGGGGACATCGTCGCCGTAATGGGGCTCAAGTCCGCCATCACCGGTGACACCATCTCCGACCCGGACCATCCTATTCAGCTTGAATCCATCGAGGTTTATGAGCCGGTCATCAATGTGGCCGTGGAACCGAAGACCTCTTCGGATCAGGAGAAGGTCACGACCGTCCTGGCCAAGCTGGCTGAGGAGGACCCGACCTTTCGTTTCTGGATGGACGAGGACACCGGCCAGACCATCATCTCTGGCATGGGGGAACTGCATCTTGACGTGCTGGTCCATCGGCTCGAACGGGAGTTTTCCGTGGACCTGAACGTGGGCCGGCCTCAGGTGGTCTTTCGGGAGACGGTGAGCCAAGAGGTCGAAGTCAAAGGCTGTTTTGACCGGGCGTTGGGCGGCACGCCTCATTTCGCCTCAGTCTGGCTGAGGGTATGGCCTTTGAAAAGAGGGTCCGGCTTTCGATATTACAGCGGCCTGGATGCCGGGGTCCTGCCAGAACCCTTCGAGCAGGCCGTGGAAGAGGCGGTGATGAATGCGGCCGGAAGCGGAGTCATCCTGGGCTATCCGGTCATTGACGTCGCAGTGACCTTATTTAAGGCTGAATACAAGGAGGGGGTTTCAACCGAGCCCGACTTTCGTGTGGCGGCCGGTCAGGCTTTTCAGGAGGCCTGCCAGCAGGCCGCGCCGGTCCTTCTGGAACCGATCATGAAGGTCGAGGTCATCGTGCCTGAGGAGTTCGTGGGCGATGTGATTACTGACTTAAACACCCGCCTGGGCAGGATCGAAAACATTGCCTCCCGCAAGACATTCAGAGTCATTACCACGGTGGTGCCGCTTTCTGAATTATTCGGATACGCCACGGCCCTGCGCTCGGCCAGTCAGGGTCGAGGCACCTTTACCATGCAGTTCTTCAGCTTCGACCTGGTGGCGCGAAAGAATCAGTGATACCGGGCACTCCCAGCAAGGCCTGTAATATAGTCTGTATAAGGTGCTGGATAGAAAAGCATCCGCTCCGGGCCTTACTTGGCCTTACATCAACTCTTCATTGATCTTGATTATGGACCGGGCGCGTAAATCCTCAAGCCACTGACGCAGGTAATTCTGGCTCTTTATGATCTGGAGGCGCCGGGTCAGGGCTGTCTGTTCTTTTTCAAATGATTCCTCGGAAGCAGGGATGATCTTTTTAAGGCGAATGATGTAGAAGCCTTTATCATCCTCATAGGGCTCTGGTGCGGTTTGTCCGGGCTGGGTCAGGGCGAAGGCGGCCGCGGTGAGGGTTTCATTGATTCCAATCTTGGGGATGCCGCCAATACGTGTGAAAGGGCCGGTGGATTCAGGACTGAGGTTAAAATCCTGGGTCAGTTGATCCCAGCGGCCATCTTTACCAAGCGCGGCCAGAAAACGAACAGCCTCTTTCCGGGCCAGCTCACCGGCCTTTTCATCCACCAGGTTACTCCTGACCGATTCCTTGATCTTATCCAGGGCCGGGATATATGAGTCTCTTTTTTCCAGCGCCTTGATGAGGTAATGACCATCCGGGAGGTCAACCAGGGGGCCGATCTCTCCTTCTTTAAGCGAGTGGGCCAATTCTGTGAATGTCCTCTGAAGGCCCAGATCATCCACCGGCTCGTTGATGGAGAAAAAATCTGTGAAGACCGGAGTGAGCTTGTATTCCTTGATCACCGCTTTGAAATCCTGGTTCAGACTGGCTTTTTCATAAACCTCAACCGCCAGGTCCGCAGCCAGTTCCCGGGCATTGTCCGAGATGATCTTCTTCTCGATTTCAGCCTTCACTTCTTCCAGGGGGCGTATTCCAGCTTCACGGTGATCTTCGACCTTGATGATATGAAACCCGTATTGAGTCCGGACCAGGTCGCTGACCTCACCCTTTTTAAGCTTAAACGCAGCTTCAGAAAAAGGTTTGACCAACTGGTCCCGGGCCATCCAGCCCAACTCTCCACCTTCCTTGGCGGTGGAGTCCTGGGAATGCTTTCTGGCCAGAGTGGCAAAGTCTTCTCCTGCCTTGGCCTGCTTGAGCACGAGTTCGGCCTGAGTCTTGATCCGGGCGACCTCATCAGGAGAAGCGGCCTCGTCCACCTTGAACAGGATATGCCGGGCCTTGACCTTTTCCGGCTCTCGATATTTATCTAGGTTGAACTCATAGAACTCCTCGACCTCAGACGGTTCAATCGTAATCTGGTCTTCCAGGTCTTTGGGCCGGATAGCCAGGTAGGCGACTTTGACCTTGGCCGGAACCTGGTACCTGAGCTTGTTCTTTTCAAAGTAGTCCTTCAGTTCTTCTGGAGTAGTCTTGACCTTGTTTCTGAAATCCCCGGCTTTAAAGAGAATGAACTCCACGTCAACCCTGTCCCTGGTGAAATGGTAATTTTCACGGACCTCCGCTGGAACGACCTTGACGAAACTTATGATGAGGCGGTTCATTTGCTGGATGGTCAGATCTCTGCGCTTGAGAATTTCGTAACTCTCCGGCGTGAAACCGATCCGGGCCAGAATGCTGCGGTATTTCCCTGCATTGAAGAGGCCGTCAACCTGGAAAGCGGGTGAGTTTAAAATGCCTTCTTGGAGTTCATTCTGGGTGACTTCGAGATTCAAAGAGCGCGCCATCTGCGAAAGCAGCCGCTGGTTGATCAGGGTTTCGAGGGCCTGGTTTTTCAGGTCCAGGGTCTTGACCAGGTCGTCACTCCAGATCTGCCGGTACTGGTTCCGGGCCTGTTCGTACAGGTTGCGGTAAGCTTCCTGATACTCGGTAAACCCAATGGCTTCGTCATTGACTATTGCGACGTACTGGGGACTGCGTTCGCGAAAGCTTCCTGCTCCCCAGAAAACGAAGACCACGACAATGGCTCCAATCATGACATTAATGATCCAACTCTTGGCATGTCTTCGCATTAAATCAAGCATCGGTGTATTCCTCAGAATGAATTTTTATTTATATATCTTGCCAATTGACAAGCTCTTCTTAAAGTCCAGACCGGAGATGTTATTATTTCATAATATAACCGTAGCTGAAAAGCAAGCCAGGGCCGAACCCGGAAGGTTTTTTTTATATTTACTCGCTGATAAATTGGAAAAGGGGAAAAGGCGGTCAAGTAAACCAGGATTAGAACTAAAGACTGAAGGAAAGGCATGAAGAGCGGGCCGTCAGTAGTCTTCATTTCCGTATTTGGTATGGATTGAAGGGATTTTTTGACCGAAAGAGGGAGGCTAGCCTTCCTATTGCGGCGGAGTGAAGACCGGCGATTTTGATAAGTATTTGATATTACAGCGTGAATTGTTTCACTAAAGAAACAAGTTGACAAATCCCTGTCATCTTGGATATACATCACCACGACCTTTGTAATCAACGCGCATCGGGATGCAAAGTGGATAAGGGGACCATGGCTGCTTTCTTGTTGAAAGACTACTTCTTTGTATTGATTTTTTTCCTGGTCGGGATTGCTTTTGCTGCGGTTCCTTTAATTTTAGCCGCTCTGATTACTCCCAAAACCATAGGACAAGACACGCTCAAGACTTATGAAAGCGGGATGCTTCCTTTTGGGAGCGCCTGGGTTCAATTTGGCGTGGCTTACTACCTTTTTGCCTTGATCTTTCTGGCCTTTGACGTAGATGTCCTCTTTCTCTTCCCCGTACTTATGGCTTACGGGGAGCAGTTTGTCATTCGGGACTTCATTGAATTAATTATTTTTATAGGCATTCTTAGTCTGGCCATTATTTACGCCTGGCGTGAGGGTGTTTTTGATTGGAAGTAAATTTTAAGCTATCCTGGCATGGATCTCGCCAGGGGCCGTCTGAACTTTGAAAGGCAGTTTGAGCGTGACTTCTGAAAGTGAGGGAAAACTGATTCGTTCGGCCGAGCCGATCATTCACCTTACTACCCTGGAAAATATTCTCGGCGTACCGCGGGCCAGTTCGCTCATGGTCTTGACCTTCGGGCTTGCCTGCTGCGCCATTGAGATGATGGCTGCCGGCGCGGCAAAGTTTGACTGGGGGCGTTTCGGTGTCATTCCCAGAGGTACGCCCCGGCAGGCGGACTTGATGATCATCGCCGGGACCATCTCGCGTAAGATGGCGCCGACCATTGTAACCTTATGGGAACAGATGGCCGCCCCGAAATGGGTTCTCGCCATGGGCAACTGCGCTATCTCCGGGGGGCCATTCGCTCATGAAACCCAGTATGCCATTGTCAACGGTGCGGATGAGATTGTGCCGGTTGACGTTTATGTTCCTGGCTGCCCTCCCCGGCCGGAGGGATTGATCCAAGGCATTTTAACCCTCCAGGATAAGATCACCGGCGGTCAGAAAAACAACGTCCTTCGGAGATTTGACAGACAGCGAGGCGACAGGCGTGACTTCATCAAACGTGTCAAAAGAATTGATTGAAGAGTTGGCGCCGGTGGAGGTCCACGATGTGGACTACACCAAAGCCGGGTCTCACGTGGACGTGACCGTAGAGCCGGACCAGGTGCACAGGGTTGCCGAATGGCTGAACGGCCGGGGGTACTTCCTGGAGGACCTTACTGCGGTGGACAGAGGAAGCCTTCGGGAGATGGTATACCGCTTTAATCAGCATATCGAGGCTCACCGCATTACTATCAGGGTCAATCTTGGTCCTGAGGACGAGGTGGATACGATCAGCGATATTTACGCTGCCGCGAACTGGCAGGAGCGGGAGTGTCACGAGTTTTTAGGGGTCAAGTTCAAGGGTCATCCAGACCTGAGGCGCCTCCTTTTACCGGAAGACGCCGACTTCTTTCCTTTGCGCAAGGATTTCAAGGTTCCGCCTGAGGCGCTGGCGCCTGAATATTATCAGGAAGAAAATGACTGAAGGCAATATCACATCCCTTGACACGGAAAAAAAAGTCGCCTCCGGCCTGACCGAACAAACGTTCTGGCTGAACATGGGCCCCCAGCATCCGGCCACGCATGGGGTGCTCCGGATTGTACTTCACCTGGACGGCGAAAGGGTGGTTGAGGCTGAGCCGGTCATTGGTTATGTCCATCGCGGTCATGAAAGGATGGGCGAAACCCGCGGCTACGCGCAGTTCTTGCCCAATAACTCCCGCATGGACTACCTCGGCGCCATGACATACAACCACGCCTACTGCGCGGCCGTGGAAAAGCTGGCGGGTATCGAGGTTCCTCCCCGGGCGGAATATATTCGTGTCATCACCTCGGAATTCAACAGACTATCTTCCCACCTCCTGTTTCTCGGCGCCTATCTCATGGACCTGGGCGCCTTCACGCCGTTTCTGTATATCTGGGAGGAACGAGAAGAGATCAATGATATTTTGAATCATGTTACCGGGTCCCGGCTGACTTACTGTTACAATCGGTTTGGCGGTGTGCACAAGGATATTGACGATCAGTTCACGGCCGGGGCCCGGGCCTATATCAAACGCCAGCGCAAGCGGTTTAAGATGTATGATAAGCTGGTCACAGGCAACGTCATTTTTCAGAACCGGACCCAGGGTGTGGGCGCGATCACTCCTGAACAGGCCTTTAATTACGGTGTGACCGGACCATGCCTCAGGGCCTGCGGCGTGGAGTACGACATTCGCAAGAAGGAGCCTTACTCGGTCTACTCCGAGGTTGAGTTTATGATCCCCACGGGCCGTAACGGCGACGCCTTTGATCGTTATGCGGTCAGGCTTGCTGAAATGGAGCAGAGCCTGCGCATCATCGAACAATGTCTCGACCGTCTGCCTCAGGGCGCATACATTAACGATAATGTTCCTCAGTATCTGGCCCCGGACCCTGGCGAGGTGTTCTTCGCCTTTGAGAGTCCGAGGGGAGAGACGAATATTTTCATAGTCAGCGACGGGAGCCGCATCCCCTACCGCATGCACTGGAAAACGCCTTCTTACACTAACCTTTCGATTTTAGCCGAACTGGTCCGCGGTCAGTTCATTGCTGATGTTATCTCAATCATGGGCAGCCTGGATCTGGTCATCCCGGAGATTGACAAATGAGCCCTGTCTCTGATCCTGGTTTCTTATTGTACTTCTTAACGCAGGCGACCGAGCGTGAGCCAGGTTTTTGGAACTGGGCTTTTTACTGGTTCAGTCAGGAGGTGGTCGTGGTGGTGGTGGGGCTGCTTCTAATCATCGGCTTTGTGACCATCAATGCCATAGGCCTGATATACGCAGAACTTAAAATTGCGGGTCATATTCAGCGTCGTCCGGCCATGATGGAGGTGGGGTGGCATGGATTCCTGCAGCCGGTCATGGACGCGGTCAAACTCCTGGTCAAGGAGCTGACCACGCCGACGGCCGTCAACAGACCGCTTTTTGTGGTGGCGCCGGTGATCGTTTTCCTGCCGGTTTTAATCGCCTTTATCGTCATCCCCTTCAGCGAGCGACTCATTGTCCGGGACTTGAATTTGGGGCTGCTTTTAATCTTTGCCTTTTCCGCTCTCAACGTTATCGGAATCCTGATCGGCGGTTGGGCTTCAAACAATAAATACTCCCTCCTGGGCGCCCTGCGGTCGGTGTCTCAGAATGTGGCCTATGAGATCCCCATTCTCCTTTCGGTGATGTCCGTGGTGATCATGACCAACACCTTGAGGATGACGGAACTGGTTGCGGCTCAGGAAAAGGTCTGGTTTGTACTTGTGCAGCCGGTGGCGGCGATACTTTATTTTATTGCCGCTACGGCTGAAACGAACCGGCTGCCTTTTGATATCCCGGAGGCGGAGGGAGAACTCGTGGCTGGATTTCACTCGGAGTATTCTGGCATGCGTTTCGCCCTGTTCTTCCTGGCTGAATACAGCAACATGTTTATCGTGGCCGCAGTCTTTGCCACCCTTTTTCTCGGGGGCTGGCACGGCCCTATCTTACCGGGACCGATCTGGTTCTTGCTAAAGGTTTATGTCCTTGTCTTCCTGGTTATTGTGGCGCGGTGGACTTTTCCCCGGCTGCGTTTCGACCAGCTAATGACACTGGCCTGGAAGGTTTTAATCCCGTTCGCCCTGGCCAATCTGCTGGTCACCGCTCTGGTCATCAAGTTGATCAGGTGAGAAAGACGCTCAATGAATAGTGTCATAAAATATTTTCGTAATATCATCGTAGGCGGATGGTCTCTTGTCCTGGGCTACTCTGTGACCATCCCCGAGATCTTCAAGCCGATAATCACGGTCCAGTATCCGCGCCAGAAGCTCGAAATGGATGTGGGTTACCGGGGTCATATCGAGCTGGTCAGGCTGCCCGGGGAGGATGGTCATTTTTGCTTGGCCTGCGGCACCTGCGAACGGGCCTGTCCTTCAAAAGTGATAAAAATCCAGGGGGTCAAACCAAAAGCCGGCGCAAATAAGGCGGGGGTGATGTATTTGATTGATTTTTCACGGTGCAGTCTGTGCGGTATTTGCGTGGATGTCTGTCCGGTGGACGCTCTTCGTCACTCCATGGCCTATGATCTTGCTTTTTACTCCAGGTGGGACAACGTCATTGATCTAGTGGCTCGTTTTAAGGAACAGCAGGAGCAGGAGAGAAGTTAAGCCATGGAATCTCTACTGGAGCTGATTAAACCCTTACCTGAGATTATAAAACCCGAATGGGTCGCTCAAGCCGCCTTTTATTTCATCGTCGGCGTTACTTTAGCCGGGGCGATCTTCGCTGTATTCCTGAGGCAGATCGTCCACAACATTCTAGGATTGATTGTGGCTCTTTTTGGAGTGGCTGGCCTGTTCGTCTATTTGAATTCAGAATTCCTGGCCTTGATGCAGATTCTTATTTACATTGGAGCGGTTTGTATTGCCATCGTTTTTGCCATCATGCTGTCCGATCCGATGTACAAGAAGCCGCCCCAGCGCCGTCTGCCCCAGGTGCTCTTATCCGTGCTGCTCAGCCTGCTGATCCTGGGGGTTTTTCTATCCGTAATTACCAGGACGCCATTGAAAGCGGCGGCTGAAAGGTCAAACGATTGGTCTGTGAGCACCATTGGCAGTTTGCTTTTGACTCGCTACGCCCTCGTCTTTGAACTGATCTCTCTGGTTCTGGTGGTGGCCATTATAGGGGCGATCGTCATCGCCGGCGAAGGCCGGAAACAGAGGTCGGCCAAGTGAACCAGCTTGAAGTTTACCTTTTTGTGGCACTGGTCATGTTCTGTCTGGGCCTGCTGGGCGTCCTGCAGCACCGCTCTCTGATCGCCATGCTCATCTCCGTGGAGTTGATGCTCAACGCCGCCAGCATTAATTTCATGGCTTTCAACCGGTTTTTGACGCCAGAGCCGGCGGTGGGACAGATCGTGACCCTGTTTATCATCGGCACCGCCGCGGCCGAGGCCGCCGTTGGGCTATCCATCATTCTGGCTGTATTCAGGCGTTACCAGAGCATTGATGTCGAAAAGGCCCGGGAACTCAAGGGATAAATTATGCTGGATGGATTAAGTTTTGAACTCTTCATGGCCATCCTGGTCTCCGTAACGCCGGTGGTATGCTTCGGCCTGATCATGATCTTCACCCTTCGTTCCATTTCTGCTTCGGTCACGATAGGCATTATTGGTTCATTCCTGGTCTGGTTCGCCTCCCTCTATTTATTTATTCATCATTGGCCGGCTACGGAAGTTGTGATTCATCAAGCCAACTGGGTTGTCTCTGAAAGCATAAAAATTCCTTTCGGCTTTTATTTCGATCCCCATTCTCTTCTGATGCTAATGATCGTGGCGACCATCAGCCTGGTTATCCAGATTTATTCCATGGGCTACATGGCTGGTGATCCCGGGAAGTCCCGGTATTACGCTTTTCTCTGTCTTTTCGCCTGGTCCATGATCAACCTCGTCATTGCCCCCGGTCTGCTTCAGCTTTATGTCTTCTGGGAACTTGTGGGCCTGTCTTCCTATCTGCTGATCGGGTTCTACTTTGAAAAATGGTCGGCCTCCGAAGCAGGCAAGAAGGCCTTTGTCATGACCAGGGCCGGTGACATCGGCTTCTTCATCGGTCTGGTGATGCTGATGCTGACCACCGGCCACCTTTCTGTGGCCGTATTCAGCGATGCGGCGGAGTTGAGCAAGGCTGGTCTGAGCCAAACTTTTTTGACCGTCTCGGCCATCCTGATTTTTTGCGGCGCAGTCGGGAAGTCTGCGCAGTTCCCGCTTTTGACCTGGCTTCCCGATGCCATGGAAGGTCCGACTCCGGTTTCAGCCCTGCTCCACTCTGCGACCATGGTTGCCGCCGGTGTCTATCTGACGGCCCGGGTCTTTCCTTTTTACGAGGCCAGCGCCGCCGCCATGCTGGTGGTGCTGGTCATCGGGACCATCACCATGCTCCTCAGCTCGACCATGGCCATGACGGCCAGGGATATAAAACAGGTCTGGGCGTTTTCCACGGTCAGCCAGCTTGGGTTCATGTTCATGGGACTGGGCGCCGGCGCATATTTTGCCGGTGTTTTTCACCTGACGACTCATGCCTTTTTCAAAGCGCTTCTCTTCCTGTGCGCCGGCGTTTTCATTCATCATTTCGATACCAATGACTTCTTTGAGATGTCCAAGCTCGGAGCGCGCAAAATGCTCATCCCCATGATCACCGTGACCATCGGTGTGTGCGCCCTGAGCGGTATCCCGCCCTTTTCCGGCTTTTTCTCCAAGGAGGCCATCATGGGCGCCCTGGCTGACAAGCACAACAAGATCTGGCTCGTGGCCGGACTGTTAGGCGCGGCCATGACCGCTTACTATAGTTTCCGGGTCATCTTTACCATGTGGTTCCCCAAGGGCGAGTCAGTCGAGCATGGCCATGGACACGAAAGCGGCCATGGGGAAGGGCATGATGAAGGTCGCTGGGCCTGGGCCGTGGAATGGTCCATGCTCATCGTTCTACTGATATTAGCCGCCATTACGGTTGTCCTGGGCTTTTTTCATACCAGGATCGAGGTCTTTTTGACCGGACATCACGCAGAGCATGCTGGTAGTTATGTCGTTCTTGCCTTGGCCCTCCTCTGCGCCTTGGCCGGTGTGGTTCTGGCCTGGTTCGAGTTTGGAGCCAAAAAAGCCAAGCAGGTCGGCTTTCTGAGTTACATCAAGCCGGTGGAGGCGCTGTTCTCCAACCGCTGGTACATGGACCATTTCTATCGTTGGCTTTTGGATTATGTCGCCTACGGCGTCTTTACCAATCTGTTTACACGAAATGACCGCGTGGTCATTGACGGCGGGATTGATGGTTTAACCAGATTTACCATTTCCATGGGAAGAGTCATCTCTCGCGTCCAATCCGGACTCTTGCAGTATAACCTTTACCTCACCTTTTTTATTTTAGCCTTGATGGGACTCTACTTCCTCCTGGTTTAAGCTATGACTGACTTTTACGAAATAATCCGGCAATGGCCTCTGCTGAGCGGCATTCAGGTGGTGACCGCCCTTGGTCTGCTGACCGTCATGCTCGTCCCGGAGAACCGGCCCGGGTTGATCAAGAAGTTGGCCGCCGTATTTTCCGGCGTGGACCTGTTGATCTGCATCCTCATTTTTCTGGCTTACGATCAGGAGGCAGGGGGGTTTCAGTTCGTTGAAAAGCATTTATGGGTCAAGGCCCTGGGCATTCATTACTTCAATGCCGTGGACGGGATCAACCTGCCCATGATCCTCCTGACCGGTATTGTGCTTTTCACCGGCTGCCTGACCATGTGGGAGTTGGAGAACCGGGTCAAGGAGTTCTTCGCTTTTTCCTTTCTCCTGGTTCTTGGCGTCTTCGGCGTCTTCATGTCCATGGACCTCTTCTTCCTTTTCGTCTATTACGACATCGCCCTCTTTCCGATGTACCCCCTGATTGCTATCTGGGGCAGCACGCGGAAGGAATACGGGGCCATGAAGCTGACGCTTTACCTTCTGGCCGGGAGCGCGCTCATCCTGCCGGGTATCATCCTGCTTTACGTCAAGTCCGGCCTCTGGACCTTTGATATCATAGCCCTCAGCGGCGCTGAGTTCACCCCATATATCCAGAGTATCGGTTTTCTGCTCTTTTTTTTCGGTTTTGGGATCCTGGCTGGCGTCTGGCCGTTCCACACCTGGTCGCCCGTCGGCCATGTGGCCGCTCCGACTTCCGTGTCAATGATTCACGCCGGCGTGCTCATGAAACTGGGGGCCTATGGCGTCTTGCGGGTCGGAGCCTTTCTCTGCCCGGAAGGGTGGGTGCAGTGGGCCGATCTGATGGCGGTTCTGGCTGTCATAGGTATCTTGTATGGGGCCTTTGTCGGCCTGGCCCAGACAGACCTCAAGTACGTCATCGGCTACTCCTCGGTTTCTCACATGGGAATTGTGGGGTTGGGTTTATCTACGGTCACGGTGAGCGGTATGAATGGCGCCGTCTTTCAGATGTTTGCCCACGGCATCATGACCGCCCTCCTCTTCTCCTCCGTCGGTTACATCTATGACAAGACCCATACGAAAACGACTTTCGAGTTGGGAGGCATGTCCCGAAACATGCCTGTCATTTCGGGCTTTTTTATCCTGGCCGCCCTGGCCGGCGTCGGCGTCCCATGTCTGGCCAGTTTCTGGGCCGAACTACTCGTTTTTATCTCGGCGGTTAAGGTCTATCCGGTCAGGGGGATACTGGCTATCAGCGGTTTGCTTATTTCCGCTCTGTTTATGCTGCGTGTGGTCATGAAGACTTATTACGGACCAGCCAACGAGAAATATGCCGGATTGTCCGACGTGACCGCCTGGCTGGCCACTCCCAGGGTTATCCTGGCTGGAGTCATCGTGTTTTTTGGTTTGTTCCCGTGGTTGATGTTGAATCTGATCCAGACCGCGACCGTGTCATTCCCCAAAGTCATGGGTTTTTAACTGGTTGAGGTGCTGATTTAGCCTGAAATACTGAGTTTGTGATGCAAGACCAAATTATTTTATTTCTTCCGGAACTGTTCTTTCTGTTGATGGCCCTGGTCCTGTTCGGGTTGACCCTTGGGTCCGGCCGGCCGAAGCCGCGGCGGGATTACTATGTAGCCCTGGTTCTCGGCGCGGTGGGATTGGTCCTCACCCTGGGTTCGATCAAGGCAGAGGGACACCTCTTTTTCCAGGCTTACCGGCTTGACCTTTTCTCTCAGCTTTTTAAATGTTTCTTGAGCTTCGGCCTGTTTCTGGTCATCTGCATCTCCTCGCGGCTGGATGACATCGAGGAGCGGCGGCATCCTGAATTCTACCTCTTCCTGACTACTTCTACCCTGGGGATGATGCTGCTGGTCTCAGCCGTGGAACTTATCACTCTCTTCGTCGCTCTGGAACTGTCTTCCTACTCCCTGTATATCCTGATTCCGCTCCGCAAGGGGTCTAGCCATAGCACCGAGGCTGGAATCAAATTCTTTTTCATCGGCGCCATGGCTTCCGCCACCATGCTTTTTGGTATGAGCTACCTGTACGGTGTCTGCCATACCACCTATCTGACCGGAATTCTGAGCAGCCTGCCAGCGCAGATCCATGCGCCCGGCGCTGTAATTGGAATGGTCTTGACCCTCTGCGGCCTCTTTTTCAAACTGGCTGTCTTTCCCTTTCACAATTGGGCCCCGGACGTCTATGAAGGGGGAACTAACCAGGTTATCACCTTTATCGCCACCGCTTCCAAGCTGGCTGGTATGGCCATCCTGATTCGACTGACAGCCCTGACAAATGGAAGCAGCGCCTACCTGATCAACCTGCTGATCGTGTTATCAATGATTGGCATGACCTTCGGCAATCTGGTCGCCATCAAACAGAAAGACTTCAAACGTCTGCTGGCTTACTCCTCTATCGCTCACGCCGGGTACATTCTTATAGGTATCCTGACCATGTCTAAACTGGGTTACAGCAGTGTGATTTATTATGCCTTAGCCTACCTGATTTTGAATTTCGCCTGTTTCATGGTTTTGATAACCACCTCTGAAAAAGGTAAAAACGTTGCGATCGAGGACTTCAACGGGTTATACAGCCGAGCGCCGCTGCTGGCCATGACCTTGCTTCTGGGTGTGTTTGGGCTTGCCGGTCTGCCTCCGACCGGCGGGTTCACTAGCAAGTTTCTTGTTTTTATCGCGGCCATAGAAAAAGGCTACTTTTGGCTCGTCGTCTTTGCCATGGTCAACGTAACCATCTCCCTTTACTACTATATCAACGTTGTTAAAGCCGCTTATCTCAATCCTCCGGCTGAAGGCAGTGAAAAAATAAAGATCTCAGTCCCCTTGCGCCTCCTCAATTATGTGGTCATCATCATTATCCTCTGGCTGGGGCTCTATCCCGCCACGCTTCTTGATCGGGCCAGAACAGCGGCCGAGGCTGTGTTAGCCGTGCTCTAAGAGAGAAAATCATGCTCACTTTGATGAAACGACAAGATCCTTTTACTATTAAACGCACCTGGCGTGATGATGAAATGAGAGACGCCAGGGCGCGGGGCGAGAAGTTGAATAACTCTCCAGTAACGGCCTTGACCTTCTGTCATCACCCTGAATGTGCGCGGGATATTGCAGAGCTCAAGACGACCTTCAAGAGGGAGATCGCCAGGGTCGGTTATGAGGATGTGTCGCTTTTGGACACCAAGACTATCTGTTCTGGCAGCTGCAGTCGCGGCCCATACATTGGAATGATGGGCCTGGGTCTTTTTTACCGGGGTATCAGGAAAATAGAGGTCTCGGAACTGCTTTACGAGACCTTGTTCAAGAACAAGTTTTTATTTCACCGCATTGCCCTCGATCCCTTGAAGTGCACCGATCCGCGAGTAATCTTCCATTACAAGGAAGGGGTATTGGTCACTCTGGACCCGAAAACCTGCATGGTTGGCCTGGCTAAGTATTTATATGAGTTTAACGCCCTCGAATCATGCGGTAAGTGCACCCCTTGCCGTGCCGGATGCTTTCATGTGACTGAAATTATGAAGGCCCTAGTGGAAGGCAGTGCCACGGCCGGCGACCTGACGCAGCTTGAGGCTTTGATCTGGTTAATGGATCAAGGGGCTTACTGCGAATTTGCTCCCAAGGTGGCTTCCTCCATTACCCTGACTCTTAAAGAGTTTCGGGAGGAATACGAGGCTCATCTTAATGGCGGCACCTGTGCCATCGCAGGATGCGGCGATTGGGGTCTGTAAAAATTATTTACAGGCTTATTCCTGTTAAAAATATCTATTAGCGCGTCTTTGAATCAGACTTATATTTTTCATTTGGGGGGACGTTTTAATAGAAAGTCCCCCTCTTTTTTTATAAGCTTTTTAGCTGACGTTTCTTTGCTTGAAAAAAAAACAGCGATATGTCAACATTTAAGTATTCAGATTTGAAAACTGATTTCCAAGAAAAATAAATTAATAAGAGGTTGCGGACAGTGGCTAAGAAGTTTGTTTACACCTTTGGGGGAGGCCGGGCCGATGGGTCGGCTGAGATGAAAAATTTACTGGGGGGCAAGGGCGCTAACCTGGCCGAAATGGCCAGGATCGGTATTCCTGTTCCGGCTGGATTCACCATTACGACCGAAGTTTGCACGGCTTATTACGAGAACAAGGGGAAGTACCCGCCTGAACTGCCGAAACAGGTCAACAAAGCTATTAAGTTTATCGAGGAACAGATGGAAACCCGCTTCGGTAATCCGGATGATCCTCTCCTGCTTTCAGTCCGCTCCGGGTCCAGGGTTTCCATGCCCGGCATGATGGATACCGTCCTGAACATCGGCCTTAATGACCGCACGGTTGAAGGTCTGATTAACAAGACCGGGAATCCCCGTTTCGTTTACGACGCCTATCGTCGCTTCGTTTCCATGTATGGGGACGTGGTCATGGGTGTCAAAGCTGAAGCCATGGAGGAGGACCCTTTTGAGGTCGTCATGCAGAAACGGAAAAACCAGAAGGGGATTACACAGGACCTTGAACTGGATGTGGAAGACCTGAAGTGGCTGGTTAAGGAATTCAAGGCCATGATCAAACAAAGACTCAAGGTGGACTTCCCTGAGGAGCCGGAAGATCAGCTCTGGGGCGGTATCGGCGCGGTATTCAGCTCCTGGATGGTGCCGCGGGCCGTTTCTTACCGCGAGCTGCACCACATCCCTGGCGACTGGGGAACGGCTGTCAGTATCCAGGCCATGGTTTTTGGAAACATGGGCCATGATTCCGCCACAGGCGTGGCCTTTACTCGCGATCCAGCCACGGGTGAAAACTACTTTTATGGTGAGTACCTGACGAACGCTCAGGGCGAGGACGTCGTTGCGGGCATCCGAACCCCTCAACCCATTAACCGTTCAAAACCGGTAGTTGCGGATGCGGTCTCTCTCGATGAAATCATGCCTGAAATCTATAAAGAGTTGGATGATATCCGCAGTAAACTGGAAAAGCATTACCGGGAGATGGAGGATGTCGAGTTCACCATTCAGCAAGGCAAGCTGTGGATGCTTCAGACCAGGACTGGCAAACGGACAGCCCGCGCAGCCATTAAAATTGCTCACGATATGGTCAAAGAGAACCTGATTTCCAGAGAGGAAGCCGTTGCCAGGATTGACCCGGATCAGCTCGATCAGCTCCTCCACCCCATGTTCGATCCTCAGGCTGAAAAAAAGGTGCTGGCCAAGGGTTTGCCAGCTTCCCCCGGCGCGGCCGTGGGGCAGGTTGTTTTTTCGGCGGAAGACGCAGAAGAATTACACGATAATGGTCATGAGGTCATTTTAGTTCGTATCGAAACCTCACCGGACGACATCCGGGGAATGCATGCGGCCGAAGGCATTCTGACAGCCCGCGGCGGCATGACTTCTCACGCCGCCGTGGTGGCTCGCGGTATGGGTAAGTGTTGCGTTGCCGGCGTCTCCGAGATCAATGTGGATTACGCTAAAGAAGTTTTTCATGTGGGCGACCAGACGATCAGGAAGATGGACTGGATATCGCTTGATGGTACCTTGGGCGAGGTTGTCGAGGGGAAACTCCCCACTGTTGCTCCTCAGGTGGCCGGTGATTTTGAAACGATCATGAAATGGGTGGATGAAATCCGCCGTCTGGGGGTTCGAACCAATGCTGACACGCCTCACGACGCCAAGACCGCCCTGGATTTTGGCGCAAAAGGCATCGGACTTTGTCGAACTGAGCATATGTTCTTCGAAGGCGAACGTATTGACGCCGTGCGGCAGATGATCCTGGCCTCAGACCAGGAAGGCCGCCAGGAGGCCCTGGCTAAGATTGAGCCGATGCAGCGCCAGGATTTTGAAGGCATCTTTCGGGTCATGGATGGTCTGCCAGTGACCATTCGCACCCTTGATCCCCCTCTGCATGAGTTTCTGCCTCATACAGAGGAGGAAATGAAGGACCTGGCCGAACAGATGAAGGTCAAGGTTGAGGTTATCAAGGAGAAGGTTGACAGCCTCTATGAAGCCAATCCCATGCTCGGGCATCGCGGCTGCCGTCTGGGGATCATTTATCCTGAGATCACGGAGATGCAGGCCAGGGCCATTTTCAAGGCTGCCTGCCAGGTCATCAAGGAAGGGAAAAAGGTTTATCCTGAAATCATGATTCCGCTGGTGGGCCATGTCAACGAACTGAAACTCCAGAAAGAGATCGTGGACAAGGCGGCCGTTGAGGTTATGGAAGAGATGAACTGCAAGATCGAATACCTGGTTGGCACCATGATCGAACTGCCTCGGGCGGCCGTAACCGCCGATCAGATTGCTCAGGTAGCTGAATTCTTTTCATTTGGGACCAATGACCTGACCCAAACCACCTTTGGCCTCTCCCGGGACGATGCCGGTAAATTCCTTCCGGACTATGTCAAACAGGGCATCCTGGAAAGGGACCCCTTTATAATTCTCGATCAGGAAGGTGTGGGCTTTCTGGTCCGCATGGGCCTGGAGAAAGGACGCCAGACAAAACCCAAGCTGAAGGTGGGCATCTGCGGCGAACACGGCGGCGAACCCAGCTCTGTGGAATTCTGCCATGAAATCGGCATGGATTATGTATCGTGTTCCCCATACCGCGTGCCTATTGCCCGCCTGGCTGCGGCCCAGGCAGTGATCAAGGAAAAACGAGAAATTGAGCGGGATGTATAGATTCCAGCATCAGGCCAGCGAGCGTATCATTTAAGCCCTGACCACCTTATCGCAAGGGCGGTCAATTAATGTGCTATGAACACCGGCAATTTTATCTGCTATTGACAACCAGCCCGAAATAACTTGACAATCCTGGGGGGATACACTATAGTTTAATAGAGTTATCTTATAGTCGCGTAATCTTCATGCGCAGGGAGCAAATTCCACCCCAATTCAATGAATAGCATGGACTTCCCGTTAGACTGCTTGGTTATTATTCTTAAGTCCTAAAAAATCCTACAGTGGAAATAGCTGGATCTGGCTTTATTCGTTGAGAATAGAGTAAGTTGACACCAAGATAAAAATTGAATTATCCCTACCCGGATGGCTCTCAGCGCGAATGAGGCTAAATCTTCTAACCTTTATTCAATGCCTGGTGATGGACCGTGGGTGGAATTATCTAATAGAGAGAATGTTAAAAAGATGTTCTGATTGAAAAGTCCAGGATTGCTTCATCGCTCACGCTTCTCGCAATGACATTTTATAATAATATCAATCGTATGTTATTGCGAGCCCTTGGCTCACGCTCTGGACAGGCTCCGTAAAGTAATCTCTTCTTTAGTTTCCCCCTGAAAAGGTTTATCGGAATATTATTTTTTTGATCGCAATAAATAAGGCATATCGAATTTTTTTCCCGGCTCCAGATCGTCAGGACCGTTTCGGGATCAAAAACAAATAAGGAAGTTACATTAAAAAAGGGATGATAATAGACACCATTCATCCCAGGGAAAGGAATGACAACCAAAATGAATTTGGCTGAATTGAAAACCAAAAAGATATCTGAGCTGACCTCCATGGCCAAGGAACACAACATTGAAGGGGCGACCGGTCTCAGAAAGCAAGAATTGATCTTCACCATTCTCCAGGCAGAAACGGAAAAAAACGGTTTGATTTATGGAGGCGGCGTCCTGGAAACCCTGCCGGACGGGTTTGGGTTTCTTCGAGCCCCGGAGTCCAATTATCTTCCCGGCCCGGATGATATTTATATCTCTCCCAGTCAGATCAAGCGCTTCAATCTCCGTACCGGTGATACCGTGACCGGCCAGATAAGGCCCCCTAAGGAGAACGAGCGCTACTATGCCTTGCTGAAGGTGGATGGCGTTAATTACGAGGATCCGGAACTAGCCAGAGATAAAATCCTTTTTGACAACCTGACGCCTCTCTATCCTGATTTAAGAATCCATCTTGAAACAAAATCGGAAAATTACTGCATGCGGATCATGGACATTTTAACGCCCGTTGGAATGGGTCAGCGCGGTTTGATCGTGGCCGCGCCCCGAACAGGCAAGACCATGCTTCTGAAGGACCTGGCCAACAGCGTCACGGCGAATCACAAAAATATGATCCTGATTGTGCTGCTTATTGACGAGCGACCTGAAGAGGTGACTGACATGCAGCGGTCTGTCCAAGGGGAGGTCATTAGCTCCACCTTTGATGAACCGGCACAGCGCCATGTCCAGGTCGCCGAAATGGTTCTGGAAAAGGCGAAGCGCCTGATCGAACACAAAAAGGATGTTGTTATTCTCCTGGACAGCATCACCCGCCTGGCTCGGGCGTATAATGCCGTTGTCCCGCCTTCAGGGAAGATACTTTCCGGCGGTGTTGATTCCAACGCCTTGCATCGGCCGAAGCGCTTTTTCGGTGCAGCGCGCAACATAGAGGAAGGCGGGTCCCTGACCATCGTCGCCACCGCCCTGGTCGAAACGGGCAGCCGCATGGATGAGGTCATTTTCGAGGAGTTTAAAGGCACAGGCAATATGGAACTGCACCTGGACCGCAAGCTTGCGGACCGGAGAATCTTTCCGGCCATTGATATCAACCGCTCCGGAACGCGGAAAGAAGAACTCCTTCTTAATGAGGAGGAGCTTAATCGGGTCTGGATTCTGCGCAAGGTTCTCGCCCCGCTGACTCCCATAGACAGCATGGAATTTCTGCTGGATAAGATGCGTGGCACTAAGGATAATAAAGATTTTTTTAATTCCATGAACACCTAGCCCCCTCGTATCCCCTAAAGCCTAAGCCAGCCTGTCTTACTTAAACACAGGCAGCTCCCTCTGTAAATCTTCAGGCAGGTGAACCGTTTCGGCTAGAAAAAGCCAGAACCTGGCCGGCCAGCCTCATTAGCCTTTACATGAAAAACCGCGGGTCTTCATCAGGGCTTTCAAGGAAAGGGATTGAAACTACTTATGAAATATGTATAATTAACTACTTACTAATGATTATGGAGGATGAAAGATAAACATGAAAAAGGACATTCACCCGGAATTTAATATCATAAAAGCCAGTTGTGCATGTGGCAATGAATTCGAGACCGGATCCACGGCCAAAAAGATTCGGGTCGAAATTTGCGCCGCCTGCCATCCCTTTTTTACGGGCAAGCAGAAACTGATAGATACTGCCGGACGGGTCGAGCGATTCCAGAGGAAATACGCCGGCCTGGCTGGCAAGTATGACACAGGTAAGAAAAAGACTGCTTCAGCGAAAGACTCCCAAACCTCAAACAGCACCTGAGCCTTTTTTTACCTCATGATTTTACCCGGGATTTCCTTAATGAATGAGGGACTTAACGTCGGCGGACAGGCCGTTCTGGAAGGGGTGATGATGCGTTCCCCTTCAGCCTTGGCCGTGGCCGTGCGCAAGGCCAACGGGGAGGTGGCTATCAAGAAAAATCCATGGAGATCAATATCCACCAGATTTCCCTGGCTGTCTTTGCCATTTATCCGTGGGAGCGTCGTTCTTTTCGAGGCCCTGGTCAACGGGTTGGACGCCTTGACCTTTTCTGCGAACCAGGCGCTGGATGATGAGGATGAAGGTGAGATGAATCTTTGGGTCATGGGCCTGACCATTGCCGCCGCCATTGGTCTGGGCCTATTTTTATTCGTGGTCCTGCCTCACTACCTGAGTCTGCTGCTCGGCCGCGTCGGCCCGGTACGTTTTGGTGTCGCCTCAGCGGCCTTTCACACCCTAGACGGATTCTTTAAACTCGCCTTTTTCATCGGCTATATCTGGCTTATCTCCAGAGTGAAGGAAATCGGCCGCCTTTTCGAGTATCATGGAGCGGAGCACAAGTCTATCTATGCTTATGAAGCGGGACAGGAACTGACGGTCGAAAACGCCCGCAGGCACACGACCCTGCACCCGCGCTGCGGCACCGCCTTTATCCTGATTGTCCTGATAATCAGCATCCTGTTTTTTTCCGTCATCTTTCCCTTGATCAGCTCAACCGGCCGGGAAGGAGGCTGGGCCTTGAACCTGATCTACGTCGCCATCAAGATCGTTCTTATGCTGCCCATTGCGGGTATCGCTTACGAGATAAATCGTTACGCCAGCAAGCACATGGATCAAATCCTTTTCAAGGCCGCCATTATGCCGGGTCTGTGGGTTCAGAAGTTAACGACCCGTGAACCATCCGATGATCAGATTGAGATTGCCCTTATCGCCCTCAAAACAACGCTTTCCCTTGAGGCCGCCCAGAGCGCCTCGTGAGCCAGCATGCTTGAAGATTTGACCAAAGTGGAGCAGAGGTTTAACCGGCTCGAAAATGAGCTGTCGCAGCCCGAGATTCTCAAAGACAGGGACCTCTATCAGAAAACCCTGCGCCAGCATGCCGAGCTTTCCAAGGTTGTGAACGCTTACCGCCGCCTTAAGAAATTACGAACTGAAAAGGAGGAGACCCAGGAACTCCTGCAGGACCCGGATGAGGAAATGCGGCAGATGGCTGAAACCGAGCTTGCCCGGTACCAGGACCTCATTAAGGCCGCGGAGAAAAATCTTGAGCTGCTTCTGCAACCTAAAGATCCCAATGACAGCAAGAATGCCCTCCTCGAGATTCGGGCCGGGACCGGAGGCGAGGAGGCAGCCCTTTTTACGGCTGACCTCTTTCGGATGTACAGCCGGTATGCTGAAAAATTGAAGTGGCGCATCGAAGTCCTGAGCAGCCATCCGACTGGCACGGGCGGGTTTAAGGAGATTATCGCCCTGATTGAGGGAGACCGGGTATACGGCCAGCTCAAATATGAGAGCGGGGTTCATCGGGTCCAGCGTGTTCCCACGACCGAGTCTCAGGGCCGCATTCATACCTCAGCCGTAACCGTAGCCGTCCTGCCCGAAGCTGAAGATGTGGATGTGGATATTAAGCCCGAGGACCTGAAGGTTGATGTCTATCGCTCATCAGGTCCGGGCGGTCAGAGCGTCAATACCACAGACTCAGCGGTCCGGATCACTTACCTGCCCAGCGGTCTAGTGGTAACCTGCCAGGACGAAAAGTCTCAACACAAGAATAAGGCCAAGGCCCTTAAAGTGCTTAAGGCTCGCCTTCTTGATATAAAGGTTCAGGAACAGCAGGATAAAATCTCTGAGGATCGGCGCGGCCAAGTGGGCTCCGGCGACCGCAGCGAACGCATTCGAACTTATAATTTTCCGCAGGGCCGCATGACCGATCACCGGATTAACCTGACCATTTACCGCCTTGATTCGATTCTTGAGGGGGACATCCAGGAGATTATTGACACCCTGGCGACCCACTTTCAAGCCCGGACTTTAAAGACGTTTTGAGCAAGCAAGTCCCATCCGGCGGTCATTCAGAACCCTGGACCGTCCTGCGCCTCATCCAGTGGACAACGAGTTACCTGACTGGCAAGGGTGTGAAGAGAGCCCGGTTTGATGCTGAGGTCCTGTTGGCTGATTTACTGGAATTGAGTCGGGTTAAACTGTACCTCAACTATGATCGCCCTTTAAACCAGCCGGAGCTGAAGGCCTTTCGGGAACGAGTGCGGCGCCGGGCTGATTTTGAGCCTGTGGCTTATATCACCGGTCATAAGGAATTCTATTCACTCGAACTTAAGGTTGACCGCGGAGTGCTCATACCCAGGCCCGAGACTGAACTTCTGGTTGACGAGACTCTCAAAGCGGCTCAAAACCAGCTTTCAGATCATGAAGCAGAAATCGGGTCCCTTCATATCGTTGACCTTGGGACAGGCTGCGGCGCGATTGCCTTGGCTCTTGCCAGCAGGTTGTCACAGGCCAGGATCTGGGCAATAGATCTCTCGGAAAAGGCCGTAGAGATCGCCAGGGCCAACGCTAAGCGGCATGGACTGGAATCACGAATCACCTTCCTGCAGGGTGACCTGCTTGAACCGCTGAGAGATCGAACCGATTACTTCCACCTCATCGCCGCCAACCTGCCTTACGTTCCCCGGATCGCCTTTGACGACATGGCTCCGGATGTCAAGGACTTTGAGCCCAGGCTGGCGCTGAATGGCGGGGAAGACGGATTGGACCTGATCACGAAGGCTGTCGCCCAGGCCAGAGCGCTTCTGCGGCTTCAAGGCGCGCTGCTCTTAGAGATCTGGCATACCCACGCCCCGGCGGTCAGAGAGATGGGAAGGACGTGCGGCTACAATCAGGTCAGGATATGCAAGGACCTGGCCGGGCGTGACCGTGTGGCAGTGCTGATAAAGAACAATCCCGGAGGTTCAGTCAGTCATGGATAAGATGATCATTGACGGTGGCGAGAGGCTCGAGGGCGAGGTGACCATTAGCGGGGCGAAGAATGCGGCCCTGCCCATCATGGCCGCAACCCTGCTGGCCGATGGAACCTCGGTCCTGGAAAATATCCCGGATTTACGAGACATCAGGACCATAGCCGAATTACTGCGCCGGTTGGGCGCTCAGGTTGATCTCGACTCGGGTCGGGCTGAAATCAATACCAGCCCAGTCAATAACCTGATCGCTCCTTATGATCTGGTCAGAACCATGCGGGCCTCAGTCCTGGTGCTGGGGCCGTTGCTGGCCCGTCATGGCAGAGCCCAGGTCTCATTGCCCGGCGGCTGTGCCATTGGCACCCGACCGATCAACCTGCACCTCAAGGGCCTGGCAGCCATGGGGGCCGAGATCACGCTGGAACATGGCTACGTCAAAGCAAAGGCCCCTTCCCAGGGACTACAGGGGGCGGAGATCTTCCTCGATCTGCCCACAGTGACCGGTACTGAGAATCTCCTTATGGCCGCCGTCCTGGCTGAGGGTACGACGGTCCTTAGAAATGCAGCCCGGGAACCGGAGATTTCCGACCTGGCAGGCGCCTTGTCCGCCATGGGGGCTCAAATCGAGGGAAGTGGCACAGATGTCATCACTGTTCAAGGAGTCAAATCCCTGGAGGCGATGTCTTACAATGTCATGCCTGACAGGATTGAAGCCGGGACGTTCATGGTTGCCGCCGGAGTAACCCACGGCCGGATCACCATGAGGCAGGTCCCCCTGGCCACTCTGACAACCGTGGAAAACAGGCTCAGACAGGCCGGCCTGACATTCGACCGTCAAGGCGAGGATGCGGTCGTGGTAACCGGCCCTGCGGTAATCAATTCCGTTGACGTCAAGACCGAACCCTACCCCGGTTTCCCCACAGATATGCAGGCCCAGTTTATGGCCCTGATGTGCCTGGCCAGCGGCCTCTCGGTAATAACGGAAACTGTCTTTGACAACCGGTTCATCCATGTGGATGAGCTCAAGCGCATGGGCGCTGACATCAGGTTGAGCGGGAATACAGCCATTGTCGAGGGGCTTCCCTCTCTATTGGGCGCGCCGGTCATGGCCACCGATCTTCGCGCCAGCGCCTCCCTCGTTCTGGCCGGCCTGGCTGCCAAAGGGCAGACCGAACTTTCGCGGGTTTATCACCTTGATCGAGGCTACGAACGGATTGAAGAAAAGCTTTCTGCTCTCGGCGCCCGCATCCGCCGGATTAAGGCCTAGGTGTGGAATAAGGCATTAGTTAAAAGAAATAGACAAGCTCAAGTGAAAACTATTGCGATTGGCACAAGGACTTTTAGAAGAAATTAAAGGAGAGATTACTTCGCGGCGCTCTCAATTATATGCCATTGATATTATTATAAAATGTCATTGCGAGCCCCCGGCCCTTCGGCAGAAGCCATAGGGTTATTTGACAAAGAAATTGTTTTCAAGTTTTGGAGGGCGGGGATAAACCCCGCCTCTACTCAAAAATTTGCTTCGTCTAGAAAATCTGTGGGTGAACGATTAAGCCCATTTGAGATAACAAATTGTTTTTTCATAAAAATTTATACGTCAGGAGCAAATATTTTTCAGTCTCAGATGGCAAACGTTGGCCGGTTCGACGGTGCGATGAGAATGGGCCTCTAAAAAGCTCGTCGGAATTGCGCCGCCGCAAACCGGCCGGCGCTCCGGAGATAAAAATATGGTTTGACAACCCACAGATTTTTTCAAAGAACCTAAAATTTTAAATCGGTATTGTAGGGGCGGGGTTTATCCCCGCCCGTATTTTTCTGGTCTTTCATATGTCACTAAAGGCCAAGACTAGTATAAACAACGGGTCATATATAATATAAAAAAACGTGCAAATTCAATGGGTTTCATACTATTAAATCCTGAAACAGGAAAAAATAGTTTCTTAGAAGAAACGAAGTGGCGAAGCTCAAACCTTTTCAATCGGAACGTATTTTTAGAATTCTCTTTAAAAGAATCGGAACTGGTGCTTCTTAATCTCTATTTAATCCCGGCTACGGCTTCGGCGATATTGAAGCAGTAATCACCGATCTTTTCTAAATTATTCACCATATCCGTGAAAATCATGCCCGGATCAATGGTGCAGACTCCAGTCCGGAGGCGGGCGAGGTGTTTGTGCCTCAATGTTTCCTGCAAGAGATCAATTTCACTCTCCATGGCTCGAGCCTTATCCATCACGGTGTCCTTGCTGCGGTGTTCCAGGCTCTCCAGGATAAAATGATAAAAATCCACAACCTTTGTGGTCATCTCATCGAAATCCTCCAGGCTTTCATCCGAGAAATACACATTATTTTCAATCATTTCTTCAATCAGTTCGGCAATGTTCTCCACTGAGTCCCCGATTCGTTCAATATTGTTGGTCATCCTCATCAAGGAAGAGATTTGCCTGGATTCGTCAAGCGTGCAGTCACGCTGTGAAATTCGGACCAGGTAATCGGTGACCTCACGCTGGAGAATATCCAGGGCGTCTTCCCGCTGCCGCCAACTACTGAGCTCCTTTAATTTTCTTTCGGGTAAAGACTTTATGACCGTTGCCATCATCATGTCTGCAATACTTCCCATGCGTCTGACTTCTTGCCGGGCCTGTTCGAGGCCCACTGTAGGCAGCTCGATGAAGCTCGAATCCAGGTATTGGGGTTTATACAGGTCCAGTTCCTCTTCTATTTCGTGGGCAGGGGTCAGCCATTTGGCGGCCCTGATGAGCAAACTAAAAAAGATTAAAAAGAAAATGCCATTGACCACGTTAAACATGGTGTGAGCGCAGGCGATGTAGCGTGCGACATTAGGCAGTTCGCCGCCGACGATCATTTCCGCCGGGCCCAGATACAGCACGTGAGAGGTTACCCAGCGGACTATGGTCAGGAAAAAGGGAAAGAGGATAACTATGTAACTTACACCAATGACGTTGAACAGGGTGTGCGCCCGCGCCGTCCAGTGAGCGGCGCCGCTGGAGCCAATGCTGGCCAGTTCAGCTGTAATGGTTGTACCGATGTTTTCACCCAGGATCAGGGCCACCGCCCCAGGGAAACCTATCAACCCTTCGGCGGCCAGGGTCATGGTGAGACCAACCGTGGCGCTTGAACTCTGGAGGGCCATGGTTATAATGGCGCCGACCAGGACACACAAAAGGATGCCTCCAATATTGTCAGCCTGGAACCTGGTAAAAAAATCAATAAATGCAGGGGACTCCCTTAAAGGAATCACCCCCATCTTCATGGTTGCCATGCCGAAAAAAACCAGGCCAAACCCCAAGATAACTCCGCCAATTTCCGCGTAGTGCCGTTGTCTGGCAAAGATTTTAATGGCAACGCCAATAGCAATGGCTGGCAAGGCATACTCGGTTATCCTGAAGGCGATAAGCTGAGCCGTGACAGTGGTCCCGATATTGGCCCCCAGTATTACCCCCACGGCCTGGGAAACATTCAAAAGCCTGGCATTGACAAAACCGACCAGCATGACCACGGTGGCACTTGAGCTTTGAATAGCCCCGGTGACTAAGGCCCCGGTCAGACAGGCTATAACCCGGTTGGCTGAAACAGCAGCCAGTATATTGCGCAGTCTGGGTCCGGCCACGTGCTGAAGACTTTCAGACATGGTCTTCATGCCGAAAAGGAAGAGACCTAACCCGCCAATGGTAGTGAACAGAATTCCGGTATAACTCATGAGCGCCTCTGCTCAGCAATCGCTTCCCGGTTGTCTCCAAAGGCAAAGAGGCCGGGTTCGGTCAAGAATTTGAAGGTGTAATTTTGCAAATCAGGCACGGTTTCTACTGTTCCTTTCTGTCCCAACAAGCCGATCAAACAGCTGCCTCTGGTAAAAGGCACAACACCAGGCTAGATGGTCTGACAAGGTAAAAATGACTGCTTTTTTCATATATGATTCAAAGACAGTGGGAGCCTGGGATCTTGTTTTTTTAGCAATAGATGTTTTAAAAGGACTTCATTTCGAGCAGTTACCCTGGACAGGCTGAGGCAGGTCTAAAATGAATGAACTGCTTCGCTTCACTCGCAATGACAGCCCATGACTTGATCATATTTTCATTACGATTTATTATACATCTAAGAGGGACCTTTGCGTCAATTTTTTTCTAATGTAGATTTATTTTTGTCTTTGATCAAGCCTTGAATTTTTTCAGGTCCAAAATTGACAGGCCAGGACGCAAAAAGCAACTTAATTTAGGATTCGTGGAGGGGAGAAATGAGCCAGGACAACCGCCGGTATCAGAAACAGGAACTTTTCAGGGGGTTGGGCCCTGAAGGACAGGCCAGGTTGAGAGAGGCCGGTGTTCTGGTTGCCGGTTGTGGTGCCCTCGGCGGGACTATCGCCACGCTGCTTGTGCGGGCGGGAATCGGTCGGCTGCGGGTCGTGGACAGGGATTTCCTGGAATTGAGCAACCTGGGCCGGCAATTGCTTTATGACGAGGCCGACCTGAATTCCGGATTGCCCAAGGCTATCTTGGCTGCGCGAAAGTTAAAGCAAATGAATAGTCAGGTCGAGGTCCAAGGGGTGGTGGCCGACCTGAACCCGGATAATGTCTGCGAGTTGATATCCGGGGTGGATCTGATCCTGGATGGCCTGGACAATCAGGAGACCCGCTACCTGATCAACGATGCTGCGGTCAGCCTCGATCTTCCATGGATTTACGCCGGTGTGATCGGCGCTACAGGCAACGTCATGGTTATCATTCCAGAGAAGACTCCCTGCCTGCGGTGTTTGTTTCCGGATCCGGCCCCGCCGGGCGTCCTTCCCACTTGTGACACAGCCGGGATAATTGGCTCGACACCGAATCTGGCTGCCTCAATCGCTGTGACTGAGGCTATTAAGCTTCTCTCCGGTGCTCAGGAGTATTTGAGTCCGGGTCTTTTTACTTTTGATCTCTGGAACAATTCTTATCAATTAATACCATTTGAAACAGGCCCGCGTCAGACCTGCCCCTGCTGCCAAGAAAAACAGTTCGAGTTCCTAAGGGGCCGGGGCCGGTCCACCACTGAAACCATGTGCGGTATTGACGCCGTTCAGATCAATCCCCCCCAAGAGTTTTCTTTTAACCTGGATCAGTTGGTTCAACACCTGGAACCCGAGGATATCATTTCCTCCAATAAATACCTGGTCCGCTTTGAGGCCGAAGGGTTCCAATTCTCAGTCTTCCCTGACGGCCGGGTCATTATCCATGGCACCAGTGACCATGGCCAGGCCAGGGCTCTTTATGACCGATACATAGGCTTCTGATTCGACGAATTTTTAATTCAATCAGTGATATGTCTGAGATCTGGAGGCCAGGGACCGCAGGTGGTAATCCCACCAAAGACGGAAGATGTTATAGAACCGATAGAGGGCTTCATTTAACAAATTAAATTTGCTGGCACGAAAGTCCTCACAGAACACCGGGATCTCTATGGCCCGCCCCCCGTCGGACAAGGCATGGTAGATGATATCCAGGACATAGGAGGTCCCATGGTTGATGCGGTCGAGATACTTGACGATTATCTCCCGGCGGTAGGCCTTGGCCGCGATGGAGTAATCTTCAAACGGGAGGCCGACCAGGGCGCGGACGGTAAGAATAAAGGCCGTGCTTCCGGCTTTACGCCACAGGGCGCGCCTTTGGGTGCCCATTTTCTTGGAGCCGATCACGATATGATAGTCCTGCATGAGATCCAGCGCCTGGCTGATGAAACTCAGATCAACGGAGAGATCCATGTCCACCGAGATGATCTGGTCATAGCGCGCTTGATTTACTCCCAAAGAAAAAGCGCGCCCGACCCCCTTTTCAGGAATTTCGAGGAAGTGAACCTGATTATGCGCCTGGGCCAGGTTCCGGCCAAGCCGAGTGGTCTGATCGGTCGAGCCGTTACTGACGAGGATAATCTCAAAGGGCCGCTCTAAATCTTCACAGAAGCCCAGGAGACGACCTGTATTGGCCTCAATAATATCTCCCTCATTTAAGACCGGGATCAGCACTGTCAGGCCGGACTTCACTGCACGAACTCCCAGAACAACCGCATCCGCCTGAGCTTCTCCTTAAAAGTTCCTTCCCTGAAGCGGGCCAGGACGTAAGCCGGACGGAGATAAAAAGAAAGAAAGGCTCGTCGAGCCTGTCGGGATAAAAGATCAAGATCGTGCTCGCGGCTCAGGCAGGCAGGAAAAGGATCATCCTCACCGGCCAGCCTGTTCAGTTCGGTCCCGGGATAGGGTGAGGCAATATGGAAAGAGGCAAAGGTGGGATTCAGCTCACGGGCAAGTCTCATCGTAGCCCTGCGGTCCGCCTCTGTTTCGCCTGGCAGACCAAAAAGAAAGAAGCAGGCCGTAGCCATGCCCAGCCGGTGACAGTGGTCCAGGCTGGTTCTGATCTGATTTAAAGAGATCTTCTTGTTCGTTTCGTCAAGCAGGCGGGGTGAACCCGTTTCCACCCCGAAATGAATCAGGGCGCAACCTGCTTCCTTCATCAGGGCCAGTAGTTCAGGGTCCACCGCATCGGCCCTGGTCTGGCAGCACCAGCGAAAGTCCAGATTCATCCTGATTAATTCCTGGCAAAGATTGATCGTATCCTCTTGTTTCAGACCGAACTCCAGGTCAATAAAATAGACAGATTCGGCCCTGTACCGGCCCACGACCTCTTCCACTTCGGCCAGAACCCGCGGCCAGGCCTTTGTCCTTAACCCGGAACCATACATGGCCTTCAGGCAGAAAATGCAGGAAAAGGGACAGCCCCTGGAAGTTTCGAGCAGAGCGAGGCGGCGGCCCAGCAGCTCATAGCCGTAATACTTAAAATCAATTAGATCATAGGCAGGCCGGGGAAGCAGGTCAAGACTAATCTGGCCCTGATCCGGCTCCTGAATGATCCTTCCGGAGTCCTGGTAGGACAGCCTGGCAATGCCTCGCGGATTTCCGCCGGCCTCGGCCAGTTCAACTATCGCAGCTTCGGGTTCTCCCCGAATCAGGGCCGCGGCCCGGGTCTCTCTGAGCATTAGTTCCGGCCGCACCGTACCATGAGCCCCGGCCAGGACCAGTTTTTCCCGCGGCAGCCGCCGCGCCAGGTTTACCAGCCCCTCCCAGTTAAGGTCCGGGCACTGCCAGCGGTCTAATGGACTGGACTCAAGCACCACCAGATCAGCGCTCCGCGCGGCGCGCCTTATTTCTTCGAACCCGGTTCCAGTGGCCCGGGCGTCTATCAAGGCAACCTCGTGCCCGGCCTGCCGGAGCATGGAGGCGGCGATGAGTAAATCGAGCGGAGGCCAGGCCCGGTTGTAGCGCCGGGCCCTGGAACGAGCCGCCTTGAAATCAGGGTTGATCAGGAGTACTTTCATGGCCGGGCTTTCTGATTAAGACTTTCCATAACCTGCCGCGAATACCTGCCCCACCGGGTTTCCGAATAGTCGTCTATGACCTTCTGGAGCGCCTTCCGGCCCTCCTCTATGGCGCCGAGATGGAGGTTGACCAGTCCGAGGTGATAATACGCTTCAGCAGTATATTCACCCGGCGCATAAGCTGCCAGTAAATCTTGAAACGCAATCAGGGCCTCAGGCCATTCTTCCGCCTTGAATAAAGAGATGGCGCTGAAATAGGCGGCACGCTCCTTTAAGTCTTGGCGGTCTGCTTTTTCCCGCGTCCGATCAAAAAGGATTCGCGCTTCCCTGTAGCGTCCTTGATCAAATAGATGCATGGCCTTCTGAAAAAGCTCGTTCGGTCTGTATATTTCGGATAAGCGGCGGCCGGATTCCACGGCCCACACCGAATCCGGGAATTTATGCAGCACCTCTCTGAAGACGCGAACGGCTTGCTCAGACCGACCCAGGCGCAGGTGGCAGAGTCCGATGTGGTAGAAGGCCTCAGGTAAAACCCGGCTCTCCGGGTATTCAGCCGGGAAGCGGGTCCAGGCAGCCAGGGCCTCTTCATAATGCTTCTCGTTAAAATAAGAAAGGGCCAGATGGTGCAGGGTCTGTCCCACGATAGGCGAAAGTGGAAACCGCTCGAGCGCTTCGTTGAAAACGGTTCGAGCCTTTTTATAATTCTGAGCCTTAAAAAATTTGAGGCCGCGGTTGTGATAGATGGTCGGATCCCGGTAATGTACGGCCAGGATAAAGAGCATGAGGCCCGTCAAAGCCAGGCCGATCACGATTCCCAGGATAAGGCCGGCCCGGGGCCGTATCATGGCCGCCAGCCCGGCCAGGGGCCGGTCAAGGGGCGTTGAGAAATCCGGCTCCAATGCCCGGCCGCGCTTGGAAAAAAGACGGCTCAAGGCATAGAAGACGCCCAGGATGCTCAGCCCCAAACCCAGGTATTCAGGCCAGGTGCGGTGAAAATAAAGCCGAACCCGGGACTCTGTCGGAAAGACAAGCATAAAGGCCGGGCTGGCCCGCCAGACCCGGTCTGCGCCTTCAACACGCCAGTTGGGGTGGTAAGAAACTTTAATCCAGAGCGGGCGGCCGGGCACTGCGCCTTGGATGATGATTTCATTATTTTTAATGGTCTCCCTGAGTTCGTCCGAAGAGGCAAGAGGGCGCCGGGGAAGGTTGCGTACCTGGTCCTTGAACTCGCCCGGGCCGATAACAGCGTCAAAATACTTTTCCTCCGCCGCGCTGACCTTTGCCGCAAATACCAGAGGCACTTCAAGGTCGCTCCACCTGAACCAGGTGAAGGCGTCGGCTTTGGGATCTTCTGATCGCGCCAGGACCGGTCTGAATCGGGGCTGAATGACATACCGGTTCTGGTTCTGAGCCAACCCGAAAATGGCAAAAGGAGGATATTCTTTGTCTAGCTCAAGACCAGGGGCCCGCAGGGCCTCGGCCCTGGCTTTTTCGGTCACGGTTATATACTGACTCACATTAAAGAGCTCCAAATGCCTTTGCCCTCTGGCCAGATCGAAGCGGCTGTAATTATAATTTGGGAGCGGCGAGGAGTAGATTTTAGAGACCTCGGACTGGATGTAGAACACAAAGGGAGACGAGAGGCTGGACTGCATATACAGCCCCTCCAGGGTTGCCCGGCCAGCAAAAAGAGGCAGGGATTCAAAAGCCCGGAGCGTGCCGACCGCTCTGGTTTCAGCGGCATGTTCATAGACTACCCGCGGATCGGCAAAGGTGCCTTGCAGGTAGTCATTCAACTCTTTGAAGGGCGCCCAGAGCCGCTTGTTTTCGTAACCGGTATAATTCCAATCCATCCACTGACCGATAAAATGCACCTGATGGGCGATCCAGACCATGGCGCCAATGGTTAAGGCCAGGGCGGCCAGGGATTTCAGACGAAAACGGCCCAGCAGGCGTCCCGCGCCCACTGCTCCAAGAAGAACGAGCAAGACCTGCCCAAAAGGCACAAAGCGGATGTCTACCATCCCGATCTTGGGGGCGATGAGATAAAAAATGCAGACGATGAAGATTAGATAGACAAAAAAAAGGACCCGGCTTTTTTCGGCCGGTGATTGGCGAACAAGCGGCAGGCCGAGAGCCGCTCCAACCAAGGCCAGCCCAATAAACGGCCACAGGATGCGCGGGAAAACCTGCAAAACACCGTCTATGATCCAGATAAAATTATAAGGCACGGTGTAAGGTAAAAAGAGGAGTAAAGGCACGATCCAGAAACCCATGAAGCAGAAGGCCAGCAGATTAACCTTGAGGATATAGACCAGCCGGAAAAGCCAGTTGCGGGTCGTAATCAGGAAAAAACTCACCCCGGCTACACAAAAAAGCAGAGGGTAACCGTGGGCCAGACCGATCAAAGCCAGGAGGAGGGCGTTGGAAACAACGTGCCGGCCGGATTCGATGCCGCGATAGAAGCGGCCGAGATAGATCAGGGCCAGGGTCAGCCCCATACCGTAAGCAAATTCGCCGGCCAGCGTTGAAGGAATGTTGCCTCCCCACATGGAATTGGCCTCCATGAAAAGAAAAGACAGCACAAAAACCATGCCCAGTTCAGGTTCAGGAGTCTTAAAACCCATCTGTTTAAGACCAAGGTAAGCCCCGACCGGAAGAGTGAAAACGCCAGCAAGGCTGATGATCCTGAAGGCTATGGTCATGGGCATGACCAGGCTCAGCAGGCTCATCACTAGAAACGGCAGGGGGAAATAAAACTGGAACAAGGGAAAACCGGCATAGTTGCCCGGCAGCCAGCCCATGATACGCCACTGAGGCAGAAGATGCTCCTTGAGAAAAACCGCGCTCAAATAGTGGCTGGCCGTGTCGCCCCCGGTGACAAGGGCGTCTTTCAGGATGAGTTCGAGTTTAAGGTGGCTGAAAAGAAAGAGATAGGCAAGTATGAACAGACTGACTTTTGCCAGCCGGTTCAAGTTTTTTTCCCTGGGGTAAAGAGAGATCAAGCCCAAGTCTTTTACGCCTTCTTGTCAGGACGAAGCAATTGAAACAAGACCACCACAAGACCCAGGGCCAATCCGAAGATAATCAGGGCCACGGAGTGCTTTTTAAAAAAATTTTGATCCTGAGCCACCCGGACCTTGCTTTCGGCCACATTGCTGTAATGCCGTCCGTCGGCCTCGTATTCAAGGAAGGATATGACAGGGTATACTGAGCCTTCAAGGGCTGAGAAGTTTTTCAGTTTAAAGCTCACCTTCCCCTTCCCCTGGGCTTTGATGCGCAGACCTTGCTCCGCCGGGTTCACCTTTAACTCTTGCGGTACGATCAAGCGGATTCGTACTTCCCGCTCGACCCGGTCCATATTGAGCACCTCGAGGCGCAGCCTGGTCTTGCCAGTCATAACGACTTCAGTCGGCCGCACAAAGACCTGCATATTGACGCCTTCTTGATAAACAAAGGACGCATGAGACAAACTGGAGAAAAGATAGCCGTTGAGGTCGTGAAAATCCACCCGAACCTCAACCGGATAGGAGCCAGGTAGGGACAGCTGCGGATGCAGGGTCAAAAAAGCGGTAAAAGACTCGCCCGGCTTGAGCGCGGGTTTTATCCCGGATGAACGGACCGTATTCTGAAAAATGGCATGGATCTGGACGTTCGCCGCGGCTTCATCTCCCATATTGGTCGTGGTGACATTTATTCTGACTCCGTCCTGCATTACCGTACAGGTAGCGTAAGTCTGTATGGAAATGAAACCGGCTTCAGCGGAGAAGGCCCATGAAATAACAGCGAGATAAAGAATGGAAAATAGTAATCTTTTCATGAAAGCACGCTCTTTATAGAGATGGCCTAATCTTTACCACATGACCCCCCAACATCAAAGAGCCTTTTTTAAATTCTACGGGGAACTTTCAAAAAGGCTCCACCCTAAATAACCCCTTCAAAAAGCATTTCACAGAAGCGACTGTTTACCTGATGCCGGCTCAGCCTTGTAGGTCAGGGTGATCCGCAAAGCGGGCCTCCCTGACAATATTGACTCACAGCTGCCTTGTGAATCCCAAGCATGAACCTTGACATTCCACAGGCTTTTGCGGTAGTCTGAGATGACCTGATGGAGGCCCGTTTGAAGCCTTGCTGGTCACACTCCAAGATGGGCCATTCTATGAACTGTAAGTTTATTATCGTTACGGGCGGGGTCCTTTCTTCGCTGGGGAAAGGTTTAGCCGCAGCCTCCATTGGGGCCTTGATGGAAAGCCGCGGCCTGACCGTCACCCTTCAAAAACTCGATCCCTACATCAACGTTGATCCAGGAACCATGAATCCTTTTCAGCACGGGGAGGTCTACGTCACTGACGACGGCGCCGAAACCGACCTGGACCTGGGACATTACGAACGTTACACCCATGCCAAATTGAGCCGAAAAAATAATTTCACATCGGGCAGCATCTACCATTCCGTGATCACCAAGGAAAGGCGGGGGGATTACCTGGGCGGCACCGTTCAGGTCATTCCCCATATTACGGATGAGATAAAGCGATGTATCAAGGCTGTGGCCGATGACGTGGACGTAACCATCGTTGAGATCGGCGGAACAGTGGGTGACATCGAGAGTCTGCCTTTCCTCGAGGCCATTCGTCAGCTCCGGCTGGATTTGGGCCGGGGAAACGTCATCTATATTCATGTCACGCTGGTGCCTTTCATCAAGGCTTCGGGCGAGGTAAAAACCAAGCCGACTCAGCACTCCGTGGCCACGCTTCGAGGCATCGGTATCCAGCCTGATATCCTTCTTTGCCGGACCGAAAAAGTTCTCGATACCCCTCTGAAAGAAAAGATATCCCTGTTCTGTAATGTGGAGTCCGACGCCGTTATCACGGCTATTGACGTGGATAACATCTATGAATGTCCACTCCGCTTTCATAAGGAGGGCCTGGATGCAAAGATCGTGGAGCTTCTCAACATCTGGACCCGGGCCCCTCACCTTGAGGCATGGGAAGACCTGATCAAGCGGATAAAGAACCCCCAGAACGAGGTCACTATTGCCATCGTCGGGAAGTACGTGGATCTGAGAGAATCATACAAGAGCCTCAACGAGGCCTTGTTCCATGGCGGTGTGGCCAATGAGAGCAGGGTGAATCTGGAATTTGTGGATGCGGAGGACATCGAGGCTGGAGGCGCGGACAAGTTCCTGGCTGAAGCGGATGGCATTCTGGTTCCCGGCGGCTTTGGTTCGCGGGGGATCGAAGGCAAAATTTCGGCCGCGGGCTATGCCCGGGAAGGCAAGATGCCTTTTTTTGGTATCTGCCTGGGCATGCATGAGGCGGTCGTTGAATTTGCCCGGAACGTCGCCGGTCTAAAAGGTGCGCACAGCACAGAGGTTGATCCTCAGACCGCTCACCCGGTCATCTACCTCATGAGTGAATGGTATGATTATCGCAGCGAAAAGATTGAGCGCCGGGATATGGATTCGGACCTTGGCGGAACGATGCGCCTGGGGGCCTACCCCTGTCACCTCATCCCGGGCACCAGGGCCCACCGGGCATACGGCCTCACTGAAATCTCGGAGCGCCACCGGCACCGGTTTGAATTCAACAATGCCTATCGGCAGCGCCTTTCCGAGGCAGGCATGGTTCTGTCCGGCCTGTCTCCTGACAGCCAGTTGGTCGAGATCATGGAACTGAAAGATCACCCCTGGTTTTTGGGATGCCAGTTTCACCCTGAATTCAAGTCCCGCCCCATGAACCCTCACCCCCTTTTTCGAAACTTCATCAAGGCCTCTCTGGAGTACAAGGAGCAGAGGAAGAATTCCCCGCTGCTTAAAGTCTGAGCCAGGCTCCCTGGTTGAGAGGAATTATAAGGAATAGTCTATGACGAAGATTATACATATCGGCGACCTTGCGGTCGGGGGTGATCAGCCGCTGCTGGTGGTGGCCGGACCCTGCGTTCTCGAGGAACCGGAGATGGTGTTGAACCTGGCCCGCTTCCTGAAGACCGAAACTGAAAAGCTGGGTCTGCCTTATGTCTTTAAGGCCTCATATGACAAGGCCAACCGAACCGATATCCATTCCTTTCGCGGCCCCGGATTGAAAGAAGGCCTGGCTCTGCTTAAAAAAATTCGGGAAGAGGTCGGGGTCCCGGTCCTGAGCGACGTTCACTCGGTGGCTGAGGCTGAGGCCGCGGCCGAGGTCCTTGACGTCATTCAGGTCCCGGCCTTCCTGAGTCGTCAGACGGATATCGTTCAGGCAGCGGCCCGGACGGGAAAGGTCGTCAATGTCAAAAAAGGCCAGTTCCTGGCTCCAATGGATATTCGTTACGTCATTAAGAAGATTACCGCGGCAGACAATGAGAATATCATGATCACCGAACGAGGCACCTCCTTTGGTTACAACAATCTGGTCGTGGATATGCGTTCGCTGCCCATTATGCGCTCGTTCGGCTATCCGGTTATCTTTGACGCCACTCACAGTGTTCAGCTGCCCGGGGGCGGCCAGGGTGCTTCCGGGGGTGAAAGACAGTTCGTGGGACCGCTGGCCCGGGCCGCGGTGGCGGCCGGAGTGGACGGGGTCTTTATGGAGGTGCATCCTGATCCTGATTGCGCCCTGTGTGACGGCCCCAATTTACTACCTCAAGATCATTACCCGAACCTGCTTCGGCTCCTGAAGGAGATAGATTCGGTAGTCAAACGCGAATTAAAGGAGACCAGGCGTGAATCCTGACCGGACCCGAATTGAGCCGATCAAGCTGGTTATCTTTGACGTGGATGGGGTCCTGACCGATGGGCGCATTGTTATTGACAATAACGGCATCGAGAGCAAGTTCTTTGATGTTCGAGATGGCACCGGCATTAAATGGCTCGTACGGGCCGGGCTTCGAGCGGCCTTTCTGACCGGCCGTGAGAGTCGGGTGGTGGAGTTTCGGGCGGCAGAACTGGGAGTGACCATCATCCGCCAGGGGGCAAAGGACAAGGTCAAGGCCTATGAGGAGATACTGGCAGAGTTAGGCTTGAGCGACCGGGAGGTAGCTTTTGCCGGGGACGATTTGATTGATTTGCCGGTCCTGCGCCGGGTCGGCCTGGCCATAGCCCCGGCCGACGCCAGGCCTGAAGTCAAGGCCGTAGCGCATTATGTCTGCCAGAATGCCGGCGGCCGGGGTGCAGTCCGGGAGATGGCTGAAATGATCCTGAAGGGTCGAGGACTCTGGGAGGAGGTTGCGGCCAGGTATTTTTAATTTGCTTCGGTACGCTTATTGTTTCTTTTCCTGCCTCTGATTGTTGAATATCGGCATAATTTTTGCTTTACAGGTTTCGACTTCCCTGATATTATTTGATTGAACAGAAAGGATCTCGGTGAATTGACCGCTGGAGAAAGGGTGTGCTGCATTTACGGAAAGTCAAAATCCTGCTCCTAACCTCCTTGGTAGCCCTAGCCGTGGCGAGTGTGGGCTTGTTCTTCTGGGGGAAACACCTGCACCCTGCTCCCACACGGGCGCTCAGCCTGCTGCCGATAAATGTGGACATGCACCTCAAAGGTGTGAATTATACGGAAATGAAAGAAGGGCGTAAGGAGTGGACTCTCAAGGCCGACACGCTGCGATACTCCAAAGCCGCGCAGCTTCTTCATTTTGATCAGGTTGAGATAGCCCTTCTTCGCGCTTCCCAGGGAGTGATCATTGTGACCGGAGAAAAGGCCGATTATGATCGAAAGATCAACCTGGTTCGCCTCAGCGGCCGCGTTCTGGTCCATAACCTCGAAGGTTATCGCGTCACAGCAAGGGAGCTGATTTATAAAGTGGACACAAACCAGGTGCTCATTCCAGGCCGCTTCAGAATCGTCGGTCCCAAACTTACCCTGGAGGGACGCGGTTTGTCCTTGGATATAGGTAACCGTCTTTTGCAGATAGGTCAGAAAACCAGGATTTTTTTCAAGACAACCTAGGAGCTTCATTAAAGAAATGAAGATTTCCATCGTCTTTCTTTTTCTACTCTTGTCCCCTTTTTTACTCCTGTCAACTAGCCCGGGCAGGGTCCTGTCTGCAGAGGCGCAAACCCGGAAGGCGAGTGCGGCTTCCATTGAGCAGGATGTTTCAAAAGTCAAACCTCCTTCAACTTTGCAGAAAAAAAAGGCGCCCCACGGTTCAATACAAATCGTCACAGACCGCCTTGAAGCCGATGATAAGAAGAAGGTGGTCCTTTTAACCGGAAACATCACCATTCGCTGGGAGGATTTCGTCCTGACCTGCGATCAGGCACGGGCATACTATAAAGAAGTGAGGGTTAAACCAAAGGCAAAGGACAAAGGCTCGATTCATAAGGCGTCTTCTGCCAAATCAGATCCCTCCCCTGAAAGTCCATCAGGTAAAGAAACAGAAATCCATCATGAGATCATACGGTTAGAGGCTGAAGGGCATGTCAAGGTCACCCTGAAAAACAGGGTCGCCCTTTCTGGAAAAGCGGTTTATGAAGCTAAATCGCGTTTGATTATCCTGACCGACTCTCCCCGCGTCTGGCGCGGCAAGGATTTCCTATGCGGCGACCGAATCACGGTTTATCTTGATGAGGACCGGAGCGTCATTGAGAGCGGACCAAAGAAAAAGGTCAGCGCCACCTTTTATCAGCCGCCAGAAACAAAGGGACAGGCTCCAGTGAAAAAAAACAGCGGCAAGGTGAACCCGTAATGTCTTCCCTAGCCGTCAAGACGCCTGTTTTACGAGACCTCTCGTCCAAGGCTCCGGAGGTCAGGCTCAGGGCTGAGGAACTGGTCAAGAGCTATGGGCGGAAAAGAGTAGTGGACCGGATTTCTTTCAAACTCGACCATGGTGAGATTGTGGGACTTTTAGGCCCTAACGGTGCAGGAAAAACAACCACTTTTTACATGACCGTTGGTTTGATTCAGCCGGATGGAGGCCGCGTTTTTCTTAATGAAACCGACCTGACCCAGGTTCCGATGTACAAACGCGCCCGGCAAGGCATTTCCTATCTCCCCCAGGAACCGAGCGTCTTTCGAAAATTAACGGTTCAGGATAACATTCTGGCCATCCTGGAGACCTTACGCCTCTCACGGGCCGAACGGCAGCGCCGACTGGAAGAGCTGCTCGAGGAACTGGGCATTGCGCACCTGGCCAGGACCAAGTCTTACGCCTTATCCGGCGGTGAGCGGCGACGTGTGGAAATAAGCCGAGCCCTGGCCACCGTACCGTGCTTTATCCTTTTAGATGAGCCTTTCGCCGGTATTGACCCCCTGGCCGTGATTGATATTCAGAACATCATCTTACATCTCAGGAAGCAGGGCATTGGGATTCTAATCTCGGATCACAATGTCCGGGAAACCTTGGGCGTCTGTGACCGGGCTTATATTCTCAATGATGGGGTCGTCATTGAGGAAGGTTCGCCAGAGAAGATCGCGGACAGTGAACTGGCCCGTAAGGTTTATCTGGGTGATAATTTCAAGCTTTAATCTTCAGGTTAATATATAGATATCCATGGGCCTGCAATTACGACAAACCCTCAAACTTACCCAGCAGCTGGTGATGACTCCCCAGTTGCAGCAGGCCATTAAGATGCTTCAGCTATCACGGTTGGAGCTGCTGCAGACCATTCGTCAGGAGCTTGAGGAGAACGCTGTCCTGGAAACAGACCAGGATGAGGATATAATTACTGATGAAGGGGATGGGCCTGACGGCGAGCAGCCAAAAACTGTCTCTGAGAATGATTTTACCGAGGTTCGGGTGGAAGAAAAGGCCCGGGAAGATATTGACTGGGCAAGTTATCTGGATGAATACAGTTCATCTTCAGCCCCGAGCATGCGTGAAGTCCCGGAAGAGAGTAATTACGAAACCTTTATTTCAGCAAAAACCTCCCTGGTTGACCACCTGACCTGGCAATGGCGCATGGGCGACCTCACCCCCCGGGAAGACCTCATAGCCGCCCAGATTATCGGCAACCTCGGCGAGGACGGGTACCTGCAGATAAGCCTGGAAGAGATCACGGTCATGGAAAACATGCCGCTGGAGGAGGTGCAGCAGGTCTTGGCCAAGGTTCAGGAACTGGACCCGGTCGGAGTCGCTGCCCGTGATTTACGCGAGTGCCTTCTCATTCAGTTAAAATACCTGGGGCAGACAGGGAGCCTTGCTGAAAGGATAGTGTCCGAGCACCTGTCTGAACTGGAAAAGAAGAATTATCAAAAGATCGCTAGAAAGCTTAAGACCAGCAAGGAGAAAGTCTTCGAAGCCGTTGAGATCATCCTCAATTTGGAACCCAAACCCGGGCGGTCATTTATCACCGAGGAGCCACAGTATATTACGCCTGATGTTTATATTTACAAGATCGGTGGTGAGTATGTCATCGTACTAAATGAAGACGGGCTGCCTCGACTCAAGGTTAACCGGTACTACCGGGATATTCTTACCAATCGGAAGGCCGTCTCAGACCAGACCAAGGAGTACATCCAAGGCAAGCTTCGGTCCGCCGTCTGGCTGATTAGAAGCATTCATCAGCGGCAGCGAACTATTTACCGCGTCACAGAATCAATTATCAAATTTCAGCGTGAATTTCTGGATAAAGGCATCCCCTACCTCAAACCACTGGTGCTGCGGGATGTGGCTGAAGATGTTGAGATGCACGAATCCACCATCAGCCGGGTAACCAGTAACAAGTATGTCCATACACCCCAAGGAATCTTTGAGCTGAAGTTCTTTTTCAACAGCTCCATAAGTAAATTTGACGGTGAGTCCTTGGCTTCGGAAAGCGTTAAGGAACGCATCCGGAAAATCATAGCCGCCGAGGACCCCCATAAGCCCCTATCTGATCAGCGCATTGTTGAAATTTTAAGGGCGTCCAATATTAACATCGCTCGACGGACAGTAGCTAAGTACAGGGACATGCTGGGTATTCTGTCATCGAGCAAAAGGAAAAAGCACTTCTAGCCGCATCGCAAACGCACGGCAAGAATTAGTTATTAAAGGAGATTATTCATGCAACTTTCTGTTACATTTCGACATATGGAACCTTCAGACGCATTAAAAGATTATGCTTATGAGAAAATTTCCCGTATTGAAAAATATTTCGATTCTGTGATGGAGGTTCATGTCGTTCTATCCGTGGAAAAATTCAGGCATACTGCGGATGTCAGCATTATTTCCGACGGTCTCAAGATAAAGGGCCAAGGGCAGACAGGGGACATGTATTCCGCTATTGACACGGTTATTAATAAGATGGATAAACAGGCGAAACGGTACCGGGAGAAGATAAAAAGGCGTAAGTCTGGCAAGCGGGTCAAGGCTCGAAGCGTTCGCATGGACGTCATTGCCTCTGACGTTGAAGACGAATCAGATAAAGGACCGGAAATCATTCGTTCCATGCAGGTTTTTGCCAAGCCCATGGATACGGACGAGGCAGTTATGCAGCTTAATCTTTCGCAGGAACAATTTTTAGTCTTTACTGACGCGGAAACAGGGGCTATTAACATCCTGTATCGTCGTGAGGATGGAAACTATGGACTAATCGAGCCAATTTCAGAATAATTAGCCATAACTATGGGAAGTAATAATGAAACTTACAGATATTTTAAAAGAAAAGGCTACAATTTCTGAGTTGGCTGGCAGGAATAAGAAAGAGGTGTTGGGAGAGCTGTGCTCTGTTTTGGCCTCCCAGGAGCAGTTGGACCCAGAACCGCTGCTCAAGGTTCTCCTTGAGCGGGAGAAGTTGGGAAGTACTGGTATCGGAGATGGTATTGCCATCCCCCATGGCAAGTACGAAGATATCAACAAAACACTGGTCGCCTTTGGCCGAAGCCTGGCCGGGGTGGATTTTGAATCCCTGGATAGCCAGCCGGTGCATCTTTTTTTCCTTATCCTTGCCCCGGGAAAGTCAAGCGGGATTCATCTCAAGGTCCTGGCCAAGATTTCCAGGCTGCTTAAAGATGCTTCCTTCAGGCAGGAGCTTTACGCCGCCAAAGGAAGCTCAGAAATTTATAAACTAATCGCTTCCCAGGATGATGAGTTCTAAGCTGGCCGTTAAAGACGAGCTTCTGCTGTCTGCAGTCCAGTCTTGGAATCTTCTTTGGAAGTTCCGGAAAAACACATGGATCAACGGCGCGGCAGTATCGTTATCATAACCGGCCTATCCGGCTCTGGAAAAACCACGGCTCTTGCAGCCCTGGAAGACCAGGGCTTTTTCTGTATTGACAACCTGCCGGTCCTGTTGCTGCCCAAATTTCTCTCGCTGTATAATCAAACCAGTTCGGAGTTCCTCAAACTGGCGGCGGTTATGGATATGCGGGAAAGGAACTTTGTTCAGAACTTCCAGGAGGTTTTTACTCAGATTCAATCCGATAACTATGATCTGCAAATGGTTTTCCTTGAGGCCTCCAACGAAACACTGGCGCGGAACTTTTCTTATACCCGCCGTCCCCATCCCTTGGCACAGGAAGGGAAATTGCTTGAGGCTATTGAGAAGGAACGTCAGATGATGAGCCCGGTCAAAGAGGCGACTCACCAGGTAGTGGACACATCTGAGTTTAATGTTCATCAATTAAGGGACCTGATCGTTCAAAAGTTTGCCAAGGCCAAGGATGGGATGTCCATCGAGCTGCTTTCATTCGGATACAGACATGGTATTCCACATGAGGCTGATATCATAATGGATGTGCGTTTTCTGTCTAATCCCTATTATCAGGATGACTTACGGGAACTTAACGGCCTGGACCCCGAGGTTATTGAATATGTGATGTCGCGCCATGAGAGTCTTCAGTTTATCACCGACTTTTCAAATCTCCTCGAACAGCTGTTCCCTCTTTACCAGAATGAAGGCAAATCTTACCTGACCATCGCTATTGGCTGTTCAGGAGGACGACATCGCTCGGTGACCATATCCCATGAACTGGCGCAGCGGTTTGAAGGAAAGCCATATCGTATCTCGGTTCGGCACCGGGATATAAATCAAGGAAAAAATTTATGATTGGTGTTGTCATCGTAACTCACTGTCGGCTTGGCGCTGAATTGATTAGCACGGCTGAGTTTATTCTTGGTAGGATCGAAGGGATAATATCCGTTTCAATCGATCTGCAGGTCTCCACAGAGGTTATGCGGACCGAAATTGAAAAAAGTATTAACCAGGTTGATCAAGGAGACGGGATCATCATCCTGACAGATATGTTTGGGGGAACTCCCTCGAATTTGAGCCTTTCCTTTTTATCCGCCGCCAAGGTTGAGGTACTGACCGGTGTAAATCTGCCCATGCTCATTAAACTGATTCAATCGCGGGAAAAAACTGAATTGGCCGAATTGGCTGAAATGGTTGGGGCTTACGGCCGCAACAGTATAAATGTCGCCGGGGAAGTCTTGAGCCGTCGTTCGGAAGATTAAAAAAATATCAGCAAAGGACAACTTCAGAACTGGTCTGAATCAACAGCCGGTTTATTTATGCCCAGATACTTATAGCCTGGATTCTTATCTCCTGGACTGATGACGCGGTTAAGGGAAACCACGAGGCGGCGCATGATGATATCCAATGGCCGCCGGGATCATAGGTATATTATCCTTAATCGTAATAATTTATCCAGACTAACCATGGGAAGGGCGGCCATGCAATCTGACATTCTTCCAGCAGGGGGGGCTGAAGGAGTCATCATTCTCCACTTCTTGTTGGCCGCTTCCTGCTTCTTCCTCAGCCTGTCATGACCTCTTTAAGGGACAAGAATCCTTTGCTGGATCGAATCGTAATCGAACCGATGCGGGAGTGTGACCTTGATCAGGTTCTGGCTGTTGAAAAGGCCTCTTTCCGGCATCCCTGGTCACGGGCCGGTTTTAAGGCGGAGCTGCATAGAGCCTGCGCGGTCTCGCTGGTCGTGCGCGAGAAGGAAGAGGTCTTGGGTTACCTGGTCTTTTGGGCTATCAGAGAGGAAATTCATATTCTCAACCTGGTCTTGAGGTCGGATCGAAGGCGCATGGGCTTGGGCCGATTCCTCCTGGAATACATGTTCGACTGGGGGCGGAAACGAAAACTGCGGCGTATTTTTTTAGAGGTTCGCGTCTTTAACCTGCCCGCCCGTAAGCTTTATGAACAGGCCGGATTCATTATGACCGGCCGCCGTAAAAACTACTATGCTGAAGACCAGGAGGACGCCATCCTGATGGCCCGAAGCCTTTGAACAAACCCCATGAACCTTCGTCTCAGGGCCCGGCCTGTTTTAAAGGGGCTTCTTTGAAAAAGTATTTGACGTCAGGTGAAACAAAAACTAATATAATCATGATTAATTTTTAAAACAGCAACCAGGAGATTCGTCCAAATGGCTGACAGTTTTGGCATTATGTCTCTTACTTCTTCCCCGGAGGAACGCTTTAAGTTCATCAATGAAGTGGACATCCAGGGTAAAATAATTCTGGTTCGCGTTGACCTGAACGTTCCTCTGGACGAAAACCTGAACATCACCGACGACATGCGGATTCGCACCATCCTGCCCACGGTTAATTATGCCTTGGACGAGGGTGCGCGGGTCATTCTGTGTTCGCATATGGGCCGACCGAAAGGCAAGGTGGTGCCAGAACTCAGCTTGAGCCCGGTGGCTCGGCGTTTGAGGCGGCTCCTGAAGAAGGAGATCCTCCTCGCTCCCGACTGTGTCGGAGAAGAGATTCAAAAGTTGATTTCAGAAATGAAATCCGGGGATATTCTGCTCTTGGAAAACCTGCGTTTTCATATTGGAGAAGAGAAAAATGACGATGAATTCGCCCGGCAGCTGGCAAATCTCAGCGATGTTTATATAAACGACGCCTTTGCGGTCGCCCATCGGCCTCACGCCAGCATGGTCGGCATCACCAAACATGCTTCCGTGTGCGGGGCAGGCTTTCTGATGAAAAATGAGTTGACCTACTTTTACCGCGCCATGGAAGATCCGGCTCGACCTTTCGTGGCCGTCATCGGCGGCGCCAAGGTATCCTCCAAGCTCTCGGCCATTGAAAACCTGGTGGATAGAGTTGATAAACTCATTATTGGCGGCGCCATGGCCAACACGTTTCTCAAGGCGATTTATCCTGCCATTGGTCATAAATCTCTGGTCGAGGAAGACCTTGTTGAAACGGCGCGGGAGATAATGCGTAAAGCCCGCCGTCAAGGCATCAAGTTCTATATTCCGGTGGATTGTGTCGTGGCTGACCGTTTTGATTCCAAGGCTGAAACCAAGATGACCACGGTCCAGGAAGTACCGGAAAACTGGATGATCGTTGATATTGGTCCGGCGACCTCCTCTCTATTTGCAGAGGCCCTGCAGGATGCCAAGACCATTATCTGGAACGGCCCCATGGGCGCCTTTGAGATAGACGCCTTTTCTCGCGGGACATACCAGATGGTTCATACCATAGCCAACTCGTATTCCCTGACCATCGTCGGCGGCGGGGACACCGATGTGGCGGTGAATAGACTAGGGGAGTCTTCCCGCATGACCTACATCTCCACTGGCGGCGGTGCTTTCCTGAAATTACTGGAAGGAGATCAGCTCCCTGGGATTACGGCCCTTGAGGAGCATGCCCGCCGCACAAATCAAAGGGAGGGATCTTGAATGAGCGAGGTGTTTTCAAATCGCCGGCCCCTGATTGCAGGCAATTGGAAGATGTATAAGACCGGAGCCGAGGCAGCGGCTTTCATCGAGCATCTCAAGACCCTGCTGCCTTCTGATCTCGAAGTGGACGTGGCGGTGGCCCCTTCATTTGCGGCCCTGGAATCCGCGCTTCGGGCCGCGGCTGGTTCATCCATCATGATTGCGGCCCAGAACGTTTTCTGGGAAGAGGAAGGCGCTTACACCGGTGAGGTCTCAGTCCCGATGCTTAAGGGCCTTGGGATCAAATTGGTCATCATTGGCCACTCGGAACGACGGCAGTACTTCGGCGAGACCGATGAAACCGTGAACCAACGGGTAAGGACCGCCATGACCCACGGACTGACGCCAATCGTTTGCATCGGTGAAACCTTGGAGCAAAGGGAAGCCAACCAGACCCGCGAGATCCTCAAGAATCAGGTAAATAAAGGGTTAGCCGGGCTGGATATCGAGGCAGCCCAGAGACTGATCATCGCTTATGAGCCGGTCTGGGCCATTGGCAGCGGGCGAACCGCCACACCGGAAATAGCTCAAGAAGCTCACACAGTTATCCGTGGTATGCTTGAGAAAGTCTTTGATAAAGACCTTGCAAATTCCATTCGGATTCTGTATGGTGGTTCTGTCAAACCGGAAAATGCAACGGAGCTCTTAATCCAGCCGGACATTGACGGGGCTTTAGTTGGAGGCGCCAGCTTAAAGCCGGATATTTTCTTTGAGATCATCAATTTCAAGGGAGCGTGAGGACAGTTTTTGTCCCTGATTGCTAAATGGCTTTTTTCATAATTTTACTGCATATTGCGGTCTGCTTGGCTCTCATTATGATCGTGCTGCTCCAAACAGGTAAGGGAGCTGACATCGGAGCTGCCTTTGGCGGTGGAGCAAGTCAGACCATATTCGGGAGCCAGGGCGCTGGAAGTTTTTTAACCAAGCTGACGGCTGTGGCGGCAATCATCTTCATGTTGACCTCACTGGGGCTGAATCTCCTGTCGAGCCATCGCCTCGGTAGTTCAGTGATGGAAAGTGTCAAGGAGCCTGTTGCTCAGGAAGAGCCTGCTGAAACGAGCACCCCGATCGAGCGCGGAGAACCGATCAAAACGCGGTAAGAGGAAAGTAAGTAAAAAAATTAAATATCCGTGCCGAAGTGGTGGAATCTGGTAGACACGCCGTCTTGAGGGGGCGGTGAGCTCCGCTCGTGCGGGTTCAAATCCCGCCTTCGGCACCAATTTTTCCTTTAATATCAACGACTTTGTCTCCGTTATTTGCCTCTGAACCAGGTGCAGAATCGGTGCAGGAGTAAATAGCCCTTTCATCGTCCATATCTATCTGAAAATATCTCTCAAAAGCTTTATTAGTGTGGTGCATGGTAGCCCGTTTAATCTGGTCGGGTGTGAAGTGCTTTCTTAACGCCGACGTATCGGTTTCGGCCCGGGTACCGATGGTGTCTATGAACACTGAAAAATTTTAACTTGCACAAGCCCGCTTTACCCTCTAAAATTTCTATAAAAGCCCTTATTTTTATGCATGGATTCCTTTAGACTTCATCGCCCTGACACGGGTGTTGTGAATCAAGGCAGCGGTATTATCAGTCGCAGTCTGTGAAAAATTTTTGAAAGGGGTTTTGGGGGCAACTTTTTTCAAGAAGTTTCCCCCAAATATAAAAATGATCGCCATCGTTGATTATAAGGCCGGGAATCTGCCTAGCGTGGAGAAGGCGGTGCGGTTCCTTGGCTTTGACTGCCAGATCACCCGCGACCCTGCCCAGATAGAAGCTGCCGAGCGGGTCATCTTCCCTGGCGTGGGCGCTGCCGGTGCGGCCATGGCTGATCTCAAGCGCACGGGGCTCGATCTAGTCCTGAAAACCGTGGTTAATAAAGGCACACCGCTTCTGGGTATTTGTTTGGGAACGCAGATCATCTTTGACTTCAGCGAGGAGGACGGCGGGACCGACTGCCTGGGCCTGGTACCTGGCAAGGTCAATCGTTTTCCTTCGGATATGTCTGAGAACGGCCAGCGGCTCAAGGTCCCTCACATGGGCTGGAACCGGATCAGGTTTGTGCAGGATCACCCGGTCTTCTCGGGCTTAGACCCTGATCATGAGTTTTATTTTGTGCACGTTTACTACCCGGCCCCGGCAGAGGAATCCCTTGTCGTGGGGTTGACCGATTATGGGTTGAACTTTGCCTCGGTCGTCGCCCGGGGGAGCCTGGCGGCGGTGCAGTTTCACCTTGAAAAGAGCGGGCGACCGGGCCTGAAGATCTTGAAAAATTTTTGTAAATGGAATGGAAAAGATGCTTAGCCGCAGGATCATACCCTGCCTGGACGTCCGGAACGGTAAGCTGACCAAAGGCATCAAGTTCAAAGGCAACGTGGATATCGGGAACCCGGTTGAAATGGCGCGTCTTTATTACGAGGCCGGCGCGGACGAGCTTGTCTTTTATGACATTACCGCGTCTTCGGATCGCCGCGACATCCTGATTGACGTGGTTCGCCGGACCGCGGAAGAGATCTTTATCCCATTTTCCGTAGGCGGCGGCATCCGCACCATGGAAGACATGCGCCGCGTTCTGCTTGCTGGAGCGGAAAAGGTCAGCATTAATTCCGCGGCCGTTAAAAACCCTGGGCTGATCAGACAGGGGGCCGAAGCCTTTGGAAGTCAATGTATCGTCCTGGGGATGGACGTGTTAAAGGTTGAAAAGACTGAACAAATCTCTTGCGGCTATGAGATTGTCATTCACGGCGGCCGGAAACGGACTGGCATGGATGCCTTGTGGTGGGCTCATGAAGCAGAGCGGCGCGGCGCAGGCGAGATTTGCCTGAACTCTATTGACGCGGACGGAACCAAAGACGGGTATGAAATGACCCTGACCCGGCTGATTTCCACGAACGTGAATATCCCGGTCATCGCCTCGGGTGGGGCGGGCAGTCCGGAGCATCTCCGCGCCGTGCTGATCGAGGCTCAGGCTGACGCCGCCCTGATCGCCTCAATAACCCATTATGGGGAATACACCATCAAACAGATCAAGGATTACCTTGACGACCACGGCGTAAAAGTACGCAAGGTCTGGTAGAGCGTTTACTCGCGAATCATGTCCTGGAGGCTGCGCATCTTCTGGCGCGCGTCTTCCAGGAGGGACATCAACTGAAGCGAATGGTTGGCGAAAATAGACCCCCGGGAGCCGTTGAGGACAACCAGGGGTTCGAACTGCGCTTCATTGAGCAGCTCAATAACCCGATCCAGGAGTTCTTCGGCGTTTTTAACTTCAAGGATATTCTTAAAGTCATATTTTATGGCGATCATCATGTGCCTGATGCCATAGGCCACCCCCCTGGCAAAATAGAAATTGTCATCAATCTTGGTCCTGGGCACCTTGATATGGACACGCTTTTCCCCTTTAGTGAATTCGTCTCCAGCCGTCTCTGCTGAAAGAACCCTGTCCTTTCTCCGAGGCGCGTTGGAAAGACGGGTGTTGACCCCGCCCAATAAGGAGGCATACTGATTCAGGATTTCATTCAGATTATCCGCCCGCGGATAGAAGTAGGCTTCACGGGCAAGCAGCCGAGCCTCAAAATCCCTAAGACTCTTTTCTCCAGCCCTGAACTTACTCTCAGCCGAAGGCATAATCCACTTAAAGGGATCGTTGGAATAATAGATAAATGCTTTCTCCATGTCCGGGTCAATCTTGTCCGTGGTCCTCAACCTGGTCAGCTTGTCTCGAAAAACACGGGTGGTGTATCGGACAGACTCAAGGAGACCTAGCTGAAAATTCTGCGGATTATCCAGAAAGATAGTTGGATAAAATTTGTCATTTGGCAGCCAGCGTTTGGTCATCTTCTCTGACAAGGTGATGATGGTCCTGGTAGACGCCAGCCCGACAGCCTCCTGGTCGGCCTGAACCTCGAAAAACGACGGAAACCTGTAGTTGGCGATCATTATGACAACGCATATCACGACCAGAAGACCGAAGATGCCGAGTATAATCAGGATCCATCTGCGGCCGGCCGAAATTCGACCTAGACGTCGCTCTCCAGTCTCCATTTTCGAGGCATTGTCCTTTTTCTCTCTCCATAATTTCATATCGAGCTCCTTAGCCACATTTTCTCCAAGTATAAAGCTAAAATAACAAAACAGGAATGGTTTTCCAAGATAAAGAAGTAAATTTTTCTGTCATTTCTCCCTTTTATTCTTAACCCGTACCCATGGGCCTGAACATGGAGTCATGCCTGATCCCCAGTGGATTTAAATACGAAATGAAAATGATTGACAAGGCTGGGACTAGCCTGTATATTCACTCGCTACAGGCTTTCTTGAGAAGGTGGTCAGATTTTTACGGCTTGATCAAGGTGTCCTGCTGGTATAAAATTAGATAGAAATGGCTGAATCAAGGTAAAAACGGCCTGCCAAAATATGCTCCAAGGAGGGTTTCTTACATGGCAGAACCCATTGTTTTATCTGAACAGAAAGGGGAGTTTAAGCAGAGAATCCAGCCTCTTCTGCCAGAGGGAGGGAACCTGGACCTCTGTTTTACATGCGGCACGTGCGCCAGCGGCTGCCCGGCTTCGGGTCTGGCCGACATGGATCCCAGAAAATTCTTGAGAATGGTCCTGCTGGGCATGGACGAGGAGGTTCTCACCACCCCCTGGGTCTGGATGTGCACCGGGTGTCAGAGATGTATTGCGGCCTGCCCCATGAAGATAGACATTCCCCAGCTAGTTTATCAAGCGCGAGCGAGCTGGCCGCGCGATAAGCGCCCCACAGGCATTCTCAAGTCATGCGATCTATCCGCTACCAGAGATACTTGCAGTGCTATGGGGGCGTCCGAAGAAGACTGGAGATTTGTGGTCGAGGACGTGGCGGAAGAGGTGAGAGAAGAACAACCAGGATTCGAGCATCTTCAGGCGCCTATGGATAAGAAAGGGGCCTACTTCTTCCTTAACCAGAATTCCCGCGAACCGGTGACCGAGCCGGACGAGATGGTCCCGCTCTGGAAAATAATGGATGCTGTTGGGGCAGATTGGACTTATGGTTCGAAAGGCTGGGCCGCGGAAAATTACTGTATGTTTCTCGCGGACGACGAGGCCTGGGAACACATTTTACGGGTCAAAGTCAAAGCGATGGAGGATTTGGGCTGTAAGGTCTGGCTCAACACTGAGTGAGGCCACGAATTCTTCGCAGTCCGGTCCGGACTGAAAAAATTCAACATCCCTTACAATTTCGAAATCAGAAGCATCATCGAATTTTACGCGCAATGGATCAGGGAGGGTAAGCTCAAGGTCAACTCCGACTGGAACAAGGACCTGAAGATCAAGTTTACGGTTCAAGACCCCTGCCAGCTCGTCAGGAAGTCGCTGGGCGATCCGGTGGCTGATGACCTGCGGTTTGTAATTAAGACAGTGGTTGGTGAAGAGAACTTCATTGATATGACCCCGAATAAATCGAACAACTACTGCTGCGGCGGCGGCGGCGGCACGCTGCAAAGTATTTATCCTGAGGAGCGTCGGGCCTATGGCAGGGTAAAGCTGGATCAAATTTTAGCTACGGGCGCAGATTACTGCATTGCCCCTTGCCATAACTGCCATTCTCAAATCCACGATCTGCAAGAATACTATGAAGACGCTAAACACCATACGGTTCATTTGTGGACAATCATCTGCCTGGCCATGGGCATACTTGGTGAAAACGAACGAACATACCTTGCTCCCGATCTGGCAGAGTTTGGATTAGAGTCATGAGTTTGGCATTAAAAAACGCCTAGCATCAGACAATGAACTGCAAATGGACTCGTGGACTTCCCCGGGTCCATTTTTTTTGTTAACCTGACCCGATAGAGGCGGGGACCAAAGAGGCTAAAGGGCTTGCCCATACAAAATTTTAGCCAGACTGAGCCTTGCACTCCTTGCCCAAGGACTGATCCTTGATGACCTTAGTCACGCTCCAGGACATTGACAAATTCTATGGCCGCCAGGATGTTCTCAAGCAGGCCGGCCTGCAAATCAGGGCGGGTGAACGTGTGGGCCTGATTGGACCCAACGGCGCGGGTAAGACGACTCTCCTCAGAATCATCCTTGGCCGCATAGCTCCGGACGGCGGTCAGGTGCATAAGGCCAAGAGACTGCGTCTGGATTACCTGCCGCAGGATGTCCTGACCTTTTCTGGCAAGACCGTGCTTCAGCTCGTGATGGACACGGCTGAGGAGGCCCGGGCCGTTGAAGCTGAACTGCAAGACCTGGCCCTGGAACTGAAGGCGCTGGCTGACAAGGATCCATCGAACAAGGAAGCCCTGGTTGAGCTGACCAATCGGCAGAGCCGTCTTCTCGATCTCTTCGAGATTTTGGGCGGCTATCAGTTAGAGGCTCAGGCAGGCAAGATCCTCAAAGGTTTGGGGTTTGCTGAAGCTGATTTTGACCGGCCGGTCGAGGAATTCTCCGGCGGGTGGGTCATGCGAGCGGCTTTAGCCCGGCTGCTTCTGGCTGAACCCGACCTGCTTCTCCTGGACGAGCCGACCAATCACCTGGACTTGGACTCCCTCCTCTGGCTTGAAAGTTACCTCAAGGCCTGCCCTTCAGCCCTGCTCCTTATTTCTCATGACCGAACGTTCCTCAATAACCTGGTCCATCGCATCGTGGAAATTGACCGGGCCGAGGTTATCAGCTACCCAGGTAATTACGATCAATACCTTAAGGAAAAGGAAAAACGCCTGGCCGCTCAGGCCGCGGCCTATACCCATCAGCTGGAACGGATAAAACAGGTCGAACGCTTCATTGACCGAAGCCGTGTCCGAAAAAGCTCGGCCCGACAGGTTCAGAGCCGCATCAAAGCCCTGGAAAAAATGGAGCGGATCGAGGCTCCTTCGCCAAAAAGCAGAAAGATCAATTTTTCCTTTTCCCTGGCGCCGCGTTCTCCAAAAACGCTGGTCGAGCTGGTCGGCGTGACCAAGTCATACGGACGTCAGACAGTTTATCGTGATCTGGACTTCATCGTCCAGCGCGAGGACCGGATCGCTATTCTTGGCGCCAATGGCGCGGGCAAGACCACCTTGATGCGCCTCCTGGCCGGAGTGACGGATTGCCAGGCAGGGACCAGAAAACTAGGACCAGGCGTGGTTCCGGCTTATTTTGCTCAGCATCAGCTTGAAGAACTAGATGAGAACCTGACCGTGCTGGAAGAACTATCTGTGGCCGCTCCTGATCAAACCGTCGGAAGACTCCGGACCATGCTGGGCAGCTTCCTCTTTCGCGGAGACGACGTCCTTAAAAAGGTGGCTGTACTATCAGGCGGGGAAAAAACACGCCTCATCCTGGCCAAGATCATGCTCAGCAGCCCTAACCTCCTCCTTCTAGATGAACCATCCAATCACCTGGACATCCCAGGGCAGGTGATGCTCGAACAGGCCCTGATGCAGTATCAAGGCAGTCTGGCCCTGATCAGCCACGACCGAAAGCTCATCAACTCCGTGGCCAATAAAACCGCTATCGTCTGCAAAGGCAGGGTCGAAGTTTATCTCGGAAACTTCGATGAGAATGAGGCCCGTCTGGACAAGACACTCACGGCCGAGGAGAAGAAAAAAGCACAACCTGTCAAGAGTGTGACCCGGGCCGAAAGGGAGGTACGTAAAAGGGCTGAGGCCGAAGCCCGGCAGCGTTTATATCGGTTAAAAACACCACTCCTTGAGGAGATGAATCAGCTCGAAAAACGTTTGGACGAGCTCGGGAATCGTCTGGATGAAATTTCCGCTCAGCTGGCCATCCCAGAAACTTACCAGGATCAAGAACGATCCAGGGTCCTTCTTCAGGAGTACACCCGCCTGAAAACTGAAAGCGAGGGTCTCATGAAAAACTGGGAAGCTGTTGCCTTGAAGCTGGAGGAGCTAGAAGAGCGCCTGGACGAGACTGATGAGTTGAGATAAACGGCCCGGCCTAGGAAGAATGGCACAGGTACGTTCCGATAAAGCCTTTTTGAATAGGAACGTATTTTTGTCATTCACTAAAGGCGGTGAAATAGATTTAATCAGACCCTTTGAACGCACCTGGGCATTCTTTTGCGTTCATTTTCCAACAATTGGCTTGATAAAATAAAATGAAGAATAGTGATTCGTTGCTCTAAATGGCAAACCGAACCAGCGTGGCGAGAATTTACATTTGCTCTGTCTTTAAAGTCAGCACATCGCCGGGTCGAATGAGGTTGGTCTTGATATTGTTCCAGGCCCTGATCTGTTTCGGTGCAATATTAAAACGCCGAGCAATGGCCCATAGTGTGTCGCCAGAACGAACCGTATAAGAAATAGCCTTCTCCTCACCAGCCTGGAAAGGTGTGGATGTTTTATCAGGTATCCTAAGGGTTGCTGAGGCTGCTGCAGGTTGAGGTTTCTTTTGGATTTTAGCTGCCGAGGCCAACCTGACTCCCGGTTCGGCCAGATACAGCACCAGCTCCTGTCCTGGCATCAGCCGCCTCACGTTTTTGATGTCGTTCCAAGCGGCAATGTCTCTCCAGTCAAGATTAAAGCGCCGGGCAATCTGCCAGGGGTTATCGCCGGGTTTCACCTGATAGATGATATGCGGGCCTTTGGCCGACCGATGTTTTGTTTGACTTGCCGGTCTTTTCTGACGTTTTTTAAGGCCAGCCCGGTAAGCGGCCGCCTTGGCCGGGATCCTGAGCATCGAGCCAGCATAGATCCGATCGGAACGCAGCTTATTAAAATTCCTGAGATTCTTAATCGAAAGACCATAGAGACGGGCGATGGATCCAAGGGTCTCACCCCTAACCACCTTGTGTTTGGTACTCACCAGCCGTTGATTCGGGTTGAGCCTGGCATAGGCAGTTCGAAATCGGTCCCCAGTTCCCTTCGGCACCCAGAGCTTGTAATTTTTTTCGTTTAAAGGTGTATACCATGCCCTGATCTCAGGGTTGAGGCTGCGGATGGTTTTCAGAGAACAACCACAAAGGCGGGCAATCACCCCCAGGTCAACCGGGTGTGAGACCTGGACCTCATCAAATTCAAGAGGCGGCTCATATTCCACCTCGGTCAAGCCATAACGCTCCGGGTCCTTAGCCAGCAAAACGGCTGCCAAGAACTTGGGAACATAATTTCTGGTTTCGCGGCGCAGGTGGCCTTTTTTCGCAATCTCCCAGAATGTTTCAGCCTTATATCTCTTAAGGCTTTTCTTAATCTTGTTCTCACCTGCATTGTAGGCGGCCGCGGCAAGATACCATGATCCGAACATCTCATGCAGATCGGAAAGATAGGCCGTGGCGGCTCGGGTTGATTTTTCAGGATGACGCCTTTCGTCAACCCAGCCGTTTATCTTGAGGCCATAGCGCCTGGCCGTAGGCGAGATGAACTGCCAAAGACCTGCCGCGTGGGCCCTGGAATAGGCGCTGACCATAAAGTGACTTTCTATCAAAGATAGATAGACCAGATCCTCAGGCAGGCCTTCCTCTCGAAAAATCCGCTTCATCAGTGGAAGATAGCGAGTCGAACGACCCAGAGCCCGAACAAAATGCTTTTGTCCTCGACCTAGAAAATAGGTGATCCAGGTCTGAACATCCTTATTTATGGTCACCGGAACATCGAACGTGACCGGTTCTTTTCCGCCCTCTAAAGCGCGAAGCTCGGCGGAAACCATATCCTCAAGTTTTTCTTCGACCTCAAGGGTTAATTCAGGCAGGGCCTGGATTTCGGGTTCTTTGGCAGGTTCCTCGATGACAACGACAGCTTGTTCTTCTTCAGGAAGGGTTTTATGAATGATCGGTTCGGAGGTCCTATCCAGCGTGGCGCAGGAACTCAGAAAGATGAGAACAAGCACAGATACCAACAAATAGCGCATACAGAGAACTTTCTTCCACTTGAAATGTTCGCTTGAATAATTTGCGCTAAAAGTATCATAAGCTACCGTAAATAGCAAGACGAATTGAAAATACCCAAAGGATATGAATCCATCTCTCCTTTGGGTTTAAGATTTTTTTCAAACAAGGTCATGAAAAAAAGCAAAGAATGCCATGTCTCAGGATACTGTCACGAAATGAGGTTTGGCTTCCTCTTTCTACTTTAAAAAAAAGCTTGACAGGGTGGATAAAGGTGTTAAGATTGTATTAGTTAACTATTGTTCTATAACAATTTTATAGATTAATTAAAAAAATCAGCTTCAAAATTTGTATCAGAAAATGTGCAATCCGTCAGAAGTCCATCTACCTGAGGATCAGAGGTCGGGTATATGAATAAAATGCTGGGAGCCGTGAGAAATAAAACTTCCGATCCAACTCCAATATACTACAAGCTTCAACAGGAGCTTAAACAGCTCATTGAAAGCGGCCAGTGGGCGCCGGGAGACCACATTCCCCCTTCCCGGAAGATTGCCGAAACCTACGGCGTGAGCATGGGCACGGTCCTAAAGGCGATATCAAACCTGGTCAACGAGAAATATCTTTACTCTATTCAAGGTAAAGGAACTTTTGTAGCCACCACTAACATCAAGCAGGAAAGCCTGCGTTATATACGATTGCGCAGAGATTTTCGCGGCGATGACCTTGGTTTCAAGATTAAACTGATCAATTTTAAAGTCATGAGTGGATTTCAACCGGTCAGCCGTTTCCTTAAAAGCAGGGTCACTGAAAATCTTTATACGCTCAAACGAGTTTTCATCACTTCCATTGGCCCGATCGTCTACAACACTTCTTACCTACCCTGTAAAATGTTTAAGGATTTTGAAGATCTGGCGAGAAGCCGGTTTGAAAGGGAAACACTGTATCAGTCCATTGAACAGGCTTATGGCCTGCCCACACTCTATAACCATGAATTGATCGGAGTAACTTTAGCGGATAAGGAAATTGCTGAAGTGTTAGGCCTTGAACTAGGACAACCTGTTCTAACGATTGAAATGCTTTCCTTCACTTATAAAGATCAGCCTTACGAATACAGGATCAGCTATTGTCTGACCGATAACCGAAAGCTTTACAGGGAAATAACATAGTTACAGAAAGAATAAGAATACTAAGACGAACATATGAAATCTGATTGTCCTGTTATAAAAGCGGAGGTATTAATCATTGGCGGCGGTAGTGCTGGGGCCATGGCGGCTATCCGGGCTAAGGAGGTTAAACCGGCGCAAAAAGTGGTCGTATTCGAAAAAGGGGACATTAAGTATTCAGGCTGTATTGCCCGGGGTATGGACGCCCTCAATATAGTGGCCGTTCCAGAGATAAGCACGCCAGAGCTATACGTTGAATCCAACGGCATAGCCTGCGAAGGAATCATGGACGAACCGGTAAACTATCGTATGGCCGAAAGAAGCTGGTCAATGATGAAAAAGCTGGAATCCTGGGGCGTCTATTTTCCAAAAAACGATAATGGACAGTACGATGTCCTCCAGGTGCATCCCAAAGGGCGCTTTTGTGTGACCATGAAAGAACCTGAATTGAAAACAATTCTAGCCAAAAAACTGATGGATCTGGGCGCTCAGGTTGTTAACCGAACCATGGCCGTGCGCTTGATTAAAGATGAAGGACGTATTGCCGGCGCGATCGGAATGAATGTTCGGACCGGGGAAGTAATCGTCTGTCTGGCCAAGACCGTCATATTGACCTCCGGTGGAACGGCGCGCTTCGGCCTGCCCGATAACGGCCATCTTTACGGGGTATATGACTTCCCTGGAAATACCGGAGACGGTTATTGCCTGGCTTATCGGGCGGGCGCTGAGTTGAGCGGTTTCGAATACACGCTGGTTTATTACATTGTAAAGGATATTAACGCGCCCCTGCTTTACATCACTCTGACGCGTGGAGCCCAACTTTTCAACGCTTTTGACGAGCGCCGCGACCAAGACCACCCTTCCATCAGATCAATGTATCAGGAGCATCTGGAGCTTAAAGGGCCGATGAGAATCAAGATGAATCATCTGCCAGAAGAACGCATCAAAGAAATCGAGGAGCTTCTTTTTACTACTGAACGGCCAGCTTGTGAGAGATTTTACAAAGGGCGCGACATAGATTTCCGAGACGATGAAATTGAACTCTGGCCCACAGAATGCTTTTTATGCGGCGGTCACGGTTTGACCGGGGTCAGGGTCAACGAAAACGCTGAAACTTCGGTTCCCGGTCTTTACGCTGCTGGAGACACGTCGCTCGTAGCTCGCGGGCATCTTTCCGGTGCATTTGTATTTGGAGAGATTGCCGCTGAAAACGCGTCTGAGTACGCGGCGTCAAATGTGGACATCTCTTTGGACGATGGCCGGGTAAACGCCTTTTTGAACGAAATAGAAAATAGAATGACCCAAGACACGAATCCGGTGGCCATCGAAGAGTTCGAGTACAAGGTCAGACGGATGATAACTGATTATATTGCCCCGCCGAAAAACGAATATAAGCTTAACCGGGCATTATGGTGGATGAATCGGTTTACAGAGGAATTGACAGATATAGTTCGTATTGATGATGTTCATGACCTTTTCAAATTCTTTGAGGTGGAAAACATTATTCAATGCGCCAGACTGAGCGCAACTGCCTCCAAAGAGCGCAAAGAAAGCCGATGGATTCCCTGGCATTATCGAAGTGATTACCCTGAAAAAAATGATCAGGACTATTTGAAACACATTGTTTTAACCATGGGAGACGAGCCCGGAGATATCAAGGTGTCGTATGCGCCTATCATTCGACTTGAAAAGGACGGCAAGCATTGAGAGTGAATCCCTTAGAAGCTCTGTCCGACAACATTGCCATTGACAAGGATAAATGCACCTTCTGCGGGATATGCATCGAAACGTGCATACTAGATAATTTAAGGATGAAACTGGCGCCCTGCCGTCAGGCTTGTCCTCTTGGCGTCAATTGCCAGGGATACGTTCAACTTATCGCTCGAGGCGAGGAGGCCAGGGCTCTGGAATTGCTCAGGGAGACCCTGCCTTTTCCGGGTATTGTCGGGCGTATTTGTTCCCAGCCTTGTGAAAGGAGATGCTATCGCCGTGAGGTTGAAGGGGAAGCGGTGGCTATTCGCGCGCTCAAGCGTTATCTGGCCGATCAATTCGAGAAAGAAGAGCTGCAACTGCCGCAGATTGAACAGGATACGCGCAAACACGTGGCTGTTATCGGGTCCGGTCCGGCCGGCTTGATCGCAGCCTATGATCTAAGAATCCAAGGTCATGCTCTAACCGTTTTTGAAGCCGAGAGCGCACCGGGCGGGATGCTTCGATGGGCCATGCCCGAGTTTAGACTGCCTGGGCGAATCCTGGAAAAAGAACTTCATTTACTGGAAAGCATGGGTATTGATTTTCACTGCCAATGTAAAATCGGAAGAGACAAAGGCTTTGAAGATTTGAAAAATGAATTCGATGCTGTGATCATAGCCATCGGCTGCCAGGAACATGACAGGCTGAATATCGAAGATGAAGATAAGCACAGTGTATATCACGCCCTGCCTTTTCTTAAAGAGGTGCGTGACGGAACCGCGCCTGAGATCGGAAAAAAAATCCTGGTAATTGGCGGTGGAAATGTGGCCATTGACTCCGCCCAAACCGCGCTCAGGCTGGGCGCGGTGAACGTAACTCTGGTCACTCTCGAATCCGAAAATGAACTGCCAGCCTTTCCCTGGGCTATTGAAAGTGCGTTAAGTGAAGGAGTCAAGCTCAAATGTTCACTGGGTAACCCCAGATTTATTTTTCAGGAGGGACAGCTGAAAGGAGCCGAGTTTAAGCGCTGTCTCGCGGTATTCGATGAAAGCGGCTGTTTCAAACCAAATTTTGATAACAGCCAGTTGAAATTCCTGGAGGCAGACTCTGTCATTATCGCCATAGGCCAACACTCTGATAAAGCGATTTTTCAATCGGCCGGATTGCTGGAGGATGATTCTTTTACGGTGGATCCGCTTACACTTCAAACACCTATGGAGAACACTTTTATTGCCGGAGACGCCTTCAGCAGCCCTTCATCCGTTATAGAGGCCATGGCCAGCGGGCGACGGGCTGCAGAGTCTGTAAACCGTTTCTTGAATGGCGATGACATCCGTTATGGCCGTCAGTATGAAGGCCCAATAGAGACCGAATTTGAGATTGATACCAGCCGGGCCTCACCTGAAGAAAGGGCGGACATCCCCCTTTACCGTTTGAAAGGCAGGGGCGATTTTAAAGAAATTGAACAAGGTTTTGATACGGCCACAGCTCGCCGTGAGGCGACGCGCTGTTATTCATGCGGGCAGCCCTTTGGTAAATACCGAACCTGCTGGTTTTGCTTGCCCTGCGAAGTGGAATGTCCCCATGATGCGCTTCGGGTTGAGATTCCGTACTTGATCAGATGATGAGTTTTAGTTTGATAAAAAGAACCACAGTCCTTTGCAAAGACAGCTTTTAGATTCTCTGGGGATTCATCTTTTAACTGGAGGCAGAAAAAATGAAAGATAGCCGTCCGAATATCCTATTCTTTTTTCCCGATCAGCACCGGTTCGACTGGCTCGGTTCAAACCCCGGTATTCCTGTTCGAACACCGAATATAGATCGGTTGGGCGAAAATGGCATAAGATTCACCAATACGATTACGCCTTCTCCCCTCTGTTCTCCGGCCCGGGCATGCCTGGCCTCTGGAAAAGAATACGCGCGCTGTCGTGTGCCTGAGAATGATGTTGATTACCCTCTTGATCAGGTATCTTTTTATACTTTACTCCGTGAAGCAGGTTATCATGTGACCGGCTGCGGGAAGTTTGATTTAAATAAAGGCAGCTTTGATTGGGGCCTGGACGGGAAAAATTTCCTGAAGGAGTGGGGTTTCTCGGACGGCATCAATAACGAAGGTAAAAATGATGGAATCCTAACAATGATCAGAGGGGACAAAAAACCCAAAGGGCCTTACATTTCTTATCTTGCCCGAAAAGGACTGCTCGATCTACATATCCAGGATATTTTCCCTCGCTACTTCAAGTCAGCTATATTTAACGGAAATTGGGCAGCAACTTATCCCACCCCGCTGCCTGATGATGCCTACTGTGATAACTGGCTGGCTGAAAATGGACTTCATTTGATGGACAATTTTCCTGACGACCAACCATGGTTTCTTCAAGTCAATTTCACAGGCCCTCATCAACCACTCGATATCACAGAAAAAATGAAAACATGGTATGAGGATGTGGACTTTCCTCAACCAAATGATGAAGAAAAGAGAACCTCGCCTTATCCCCCATATGGCTTGGAATATTACGCTGAGATTAATAAAAGCTGGCATGAGCCCTATCATCCGGGCAAGCCTCATACACCGGAACAGCATAATGAAGTCCGGCAAAATTATTCGGCCATGGTGGAAAATATAGACCGCTGGCTGGGTATCTACATAGAGAAGCTGAGAGAAAGAGGTGAGTTGGAAAACACACTGATCGTTTTCAGCAGCGATCATGGCGAAATGCTGGGCGATCACGGTTATTGGGAAAAACACAGGCCGTATCAACCCTCGATCGGTGTTCCTTTCATCACGGCAGGCCCGGGTGTTCGTGAAGGCAGTGTTATTGACGTCCCAATTACCATTCTGGACCTGACCGCGACGTTTCTGGATTATGGCGAAGTGCCAAGGCAGGATGGCATGGACAGCCGCTCAATGAGACCCCTGTTCGAGGGTCAGACAAATAAACACCGGGATTATGTTCTTTCCGCCATGGGGGATTGGCGCCTGGTATATGACGGTCGCTTTAAACTTGTACAAGGTTACGGAAATAAACCTTTGCTGTTTGACCTTAAAAACGATCCTTTCGAAAATAATGATATTTTCATGACGGCTAAGGATGAAGCGAACAGGCTCTCGGCGGAGTTGAAACGGGAAGCGCTTTAATATTAAGAAGCAATGTTGCCTTAAAGTCAGCACCGATTCTAAGGAAGCGTCATTATGAAAATTAGGCTAGCGTAACCCTTATTAACATCTGGCAGATAGAGGTAATCCTTGATGATTCATGTTTACCCGGCTTTTAGTGATAGACAGGCAGAGTTAACTTCCGTGAGAGCGGAATCGTGTGCTTGCTTTCCAGCTTGTACACAAATCAATCATAGAAAAAGATAGGAGGATAATTATGAAAAGAATCGGTTTTATAGGGCTTGGTGTCATGGGAAAATCAATGGCTTCCAATCTACTTAAGGCAGGCCAGTCAGTAACTGTGTATGACATAAACCCTGAAGCAGTTGAGAATCTGGTGTCTGAGGGCGCCGGTGCGGCTGAATCTCCAAGCGCTTTGGCAAAGGTGTCAGACGTGGTCTGGACCATGCTCCCTGATGGTCCGGACGTGGAGAAGGTTTGTTTAAGTGAAGATGGGGTGTTCGCCGGCGCCAGAGAAGGCCTGATCTTTATTGACTCCAGCACAGCTGATCCTGCTGTGACAGAGAGGCTGGGTCAAGAAGCTGCCAAGGTTGGCGTCAAAATGCTGGACGCGCCTGTTGGTGGAAGCCCTTTTAGCGCAATGAAGGGAGATCTCGTCATGTTGGTTGGCGGTGATGAAGCCGTGCTGGAGTCATGCCGTGATCTTCTCGAGATAGTTGGAGAAGAGGTCATCCACACCGGACCGCTTGGAACCGGGGAAAAGGTCAAACTTGCAAACAATTTGATGACCCTGATTTTTAATTACATGATAATTGAAGGATATACCCTGGCCAAAGAAGCGGGCATTAATCAGGAAGATCTTTTAAACTTACAGAGAATAAACGTACCGAAAATCTTAGATGGATTGGCCATGAGCCTTATTAGGGATAACAGGACCATAGGATTTGCTACCAGGCTGGCTCATAAGGACCTGAGGCTGGCGCTTAAATTGGGACAGGACCTTGGCGTTCCTCTTCCTTTTGGGGCTCTGGCCAAAGAAATGTATCAGATGGCTCTCAATTATGGTCACGCTGAATCAAACTCCTTAATCCCTGTAATATTTTATGAAAAAAATAAAGAAGAGTAATTTAAAAAATAAGGAGAATTTATAATGACTGATATGATTGATAAATACCTTGCATCCGCCATAAAAGGGATTGAATGGTCACTTTCAATTCTTAATGCAGACGGGAGTTTTCATGGCAGCGAAACCACAGTTACTGGTCACTACAAGGCCCCGCAGACCCTGGCGACCGGAGGTTACATGCGCGAGGCCGAACAGATAACAGCCTACATTGGCTCGCACTTTTTCTCTGGAGGCGATTTCCATTGTGGTCCTGAAGAACCAGCCGTTCCTTTTTACACCAACTACAAAAACGCCTGGCTCTGCTGGGGCGCCCAAACCCTGGGCGCTTACGACCTGTCTTCCCCTGGGGGCGACTTTCTGGAACGCGCTCAGAATCAAAAAACAGGATGTCTGGCTGAGAAATGCAGCGAAAATGCTGATGAACAGACCGCGGAATGGGGAGGAACGGCGTGTGGTATCGTGGCCTTACTGGCTATGGGAAGAATTAAAATCGCGGTTAAAGCGGGTGAAGGCCTTATTCAAATGCTGGATTCCCAGCCAAAGCCGTCCACTCACTTTTACCTGCGTCAGAATTGGGCCGGTGAATGGATTACTGATTGCCCGGAAGTCCTGGCTAGCATGTTCAGGGTGGAATACGAGAAACCTGCCCAGACTTACTGGTACTTTGGAATCGGTATGGCCGCGTTTGGAAAGCTATACCTGGCTACCGGAGATTCTAACTGGCTTGAGGCCGGGAACCGAGTCTTTGATCTTGCAGCCAAAATGGCGCCGGAATCTTATCAGTCGCTAACCAGCGCAAAGATAGGCTGGGGATGCGCAACTATGTATAGATGTACCGGGGAAAAGAAATTCAAGGATGTTGCTATTCAAGTAGCAGACATGCTCGTGGAAACACAGACGGATGAAGGTGTCTGGCTCAGGACGCCTCAGTTCGATTCCGTGGAAAAACAACCAATAACCGCTTCACTGGACACAACCCTGGAACGCTGCAACTGGCTGTTTGAAATAATTAAAGGCCTGCAAAGAGGTTAAAATTACCTGTTTCATGCCTTTTTTGAACTATTGAGGGTTGCCCGGCATCTGTTTGGCGCATGTAGTAGCCTTCAAAAGAATGAAAGCGCCTTAAATAACTTATTACTTCCTTTGAGAAAAGGTTTATCAGAATGTTATTCTATCAATCACCATCAGGTGTCAAAAAAGGAGGTTAAAAAAAAGCCTCTTCAAAAAAATCTGTGGGTGAACGGTTAAGCCCATTCAGGATAACAAACTGTTTTTTCATAGAAAATTATACGTCAGGAGCAAATATTTTTTAGTCTCAGATGATAAGATGAGAATGGGCCTCTGAAACGTTCTTGAGGTATTCTGCCAGTTCGAGTAAACTCATCTTGGCACGGATTAATTTCTGTTGCTGGGTCATGTTGTCCTCCTCCTATGATGGTTTGTCTACTCCAAACTTTTTGTGTAATTTAGTAAGTATCTGTTTTTAAAGGAATCGTGTTCAAGTATCCCTTTCCGTCGGAGCCACCCGTCGCTCA